>DASQZP010000968.1:0-5097 GCA_035638655.1 Bacteroidales bacterium | reverse complement strand
GTCTTACACTTATAGGTTTCCGGGAGGAAGCACTTAAACATGATAAAACTGAAATCTTTAACGGATATGATGAGATGGGAACCATTTTGTTTGTGAACTCACAAAACTTAAAAGTAATTGAATAGCATAAACAGGTTTAACATGTTTATTCATTGGTCAAAAAATGTATTTTTATAACTTTGCAGTCCGAATTTCTAATGAATAAGCATGGCCCCGGAA
The DNA here is from genome assembly GCA_035638655.1 of Bacteroidales bacterium. Taxonomy (GTDB): domain Bacteria; phylum Bacteroidota; class Bacteroidia; order Bacteroidales; family DASQZP01; genus DASQZP01. The sequence goes on along the minus strand of DASQZP010000968.1, from coordinate 4,878 downwards.
AAACGTAACCTGGTAGATTATTTAATATATTATCCGCTTTCTTTGTTATATGGATTTGTAACTTATACAAGGAATAAGCTGTTTGATTTTAATATTCTGCCTTCTCATGAATTTGAAATACCGGTTCTCTCTGTCGGGAACATCACTGTAGGGGGTACCGGAAAAACACCACATATTGAATATCTTATTTCATTGTTGAAAGATGAATACAATATCGCTACACTAAGCCGTGGATATAAAAGAAAAACAAGTGGGTTTCTTGAAGCTACTGAAAATTCGACGGCACAGGAAATAGGGGATGAACCCCTGCAAATAAAGAGGAAATATCCTGATACTACAGTTGCAGTGAACAGCAGCAGGGTGGAGGGAATACATAAACTGTTGAAAAAAGATGATAAACTGAATGCAGTGCTGCTGGATGATGCCTTTCAACACAGACATGTTAAGCCTGGGATTTCCATCCTGCTTATCGACTACAACAGGCCGATAACACAGGATCACATGCTTCCTTACGGGCGCTTGCGCGAGAGTGCATACGAGCGGAAAAGAGCGAACATAATACTGATTACGAAATGTCCTGACAGGATGAAACCAATTGAAAGGAGGATCATACGTAAGGAACTCAATCTGTTCCCTTATCAAACTCTGCATTTTACCAGTTTATCCTATGGTTCTTTGATGCCTGTATTCCCTGACGTGGCAGATAAACGCGGCAGAGAGGATTATAAAAAAATAAAGCCCTGGATCCTTCTGATTACGGGCATTGCGTTTCCCCGGCCATTCAAACGACATGTAAGAGGTATTTCAACTCATATTTGTGAAATGAATTATCCTGATCACCATGCATTCTCAGATAAAGATATAAATACAATACAGGAGAATTTTTTTAGCATGGGTGATGACCAGCATGAAAAAATCATCATCACTACCGAAAAAGATGCGATGAGGTTAAATCATGTTGATAACCTGGATGAACAGATAAAAAAAGTATTGTATTTTATCCCTGTGAAAGTAAAATTTCTCGATAACGAAGAATCTAATTTTAACAAGCACATCATAAATTATGTTAGAAACAATAAAACATACAGCGTCTTACATAAGTGAGAAGACTTCTTTTGAGCCGGAGGCAGGTATCATCCTTGGAACGGGTCTTGGAGGACTGGTTGACAAAATTGACATTTTGCATATCCTGCAATATGAGGAAATCCCGAATTTTCCTATCTCCACAGTGGACGGACATAGTGGTCGGCTGATTTTCGGTATGCTGGGAGGTAAAAAAGTAGTTGCCATGCAGGGGCGGCTCCATTATTACGAAGGCTATACCATGCAACAGGTAACTTTTCCGGTCAGAGTAATGAAATATCTGGGCATAAAGCATCTGTTTGTATCCAATGCCAGTGGTGGTGTGAATCCTGATTTTGAGATCGGGGACCTGATGATCCTCAACGACCATATTAACTTGCTGCCCAATCCACTCATCGGCGCCCATGTCACAGAATTTGGGCCCAGATTCCCCGATATGAGTGATGCATATAACCACAAGCTGATTGAAAAAGCAAAGATAATTGCTTCGGACAATAACATTCATAACATTCAAACAGGATGTTATGTGGGTGTCACAGGCCCTACACTTGAAACACCTTCTGAGTACAAGTACTTCCGCATTATTGGAGGTGATGCCGTAGGTATGAGCACCGTCCCCGAAGTGATTGTAGCCCGTCAGATGGGCATTCCCTGTTTTGCAATTTCTATAATTACAGACCTCGGTGTGCCAGGCAAAATTGTAAAAGTCACCCATACGGATGTACAAAATGTAGCACAGGTGGCTGAGCCAAAAATGACGCTTATCATGGAAGAAATGATCAGGCGGTTGTAAAATCTGATGGGAAGGACGATATTATCAATGAAAAATAAGGATGATTTTAAGCTTGGCCGGATTGTACTGATCTCGGTCGCTCATCACATACATGATATTTACACCTCTTTTCTGGCACCCATACTGCCTTTGCTGATTGATAAGTTATCCATCAGTTTTACCCAGGCCGGATTGTTAAATGTAATTCAGCGGATACCTTCCCTTTTAAATCCATTCATTGGGATTATCGCGGAAAATCTTAAGATACGTTATTTTGTGATCATCGCTCCGGCCATTACTGCCATCTGTATGAGTATGATCGGGATAGCACCTACTTACGGTATACTGGCGCTTCTGCTTTTTACTTCAGGTCTGAGCTCGGCGTTTTTTCATATTCCAACTCCTGTGCTGATCAAGCGCCTTGCAGGAGAAAAACTTGGCCGGGGCATGAGTTTTTACATGGTCGGCGGTGAGTTTGCACGGTCAGTAGGACCAATGGCTATTCTGGGTGCTGTCAGTTTATGGGGACTTGGCGGCTCATACAGACTTGCGCCTGTTGGCATCATTACCTCGCTGGTGCTTTTTTACAAGCTAAAAGATGTAGATGTGAACCGGAATCCGGAATTAAAAAATGAAGGAGACGGTTACTCAGAAACATTAAAGAAATATCTTCCGGTATTTTTAACCATTGCTGTGCTCACTATGTTCTGGGGAGCCATGAAATCATCCCTGACGTTATTTTTGCCCACTTACCTGAAATTTAAAGGTACCAGCTTGTGGTTTGCCGGAGCATCCCTTTCTGTATTGCAACTTGCCGGAGCTACCGGCACTTTCATCTCCGGATCTTTTTCCGACCGTATGGGGCGAAAACAAACACTTTTTATCATCTCATTAGCTCTTCCGTTATTGATGCTGCTTTTTGTCAGTATCCACGGGATAGCAGTAATGCCTGTCTTGCTTTTAACGGGTCTGTTCCTTTTTGCCCCGACACCTATTTTTCTGGCTATCATTCATGAACTTGATACCGACCACCTGCCTTTTGTGAATGGTGTGTTCATGACCATCAACTTTTTTATGAACTCAGCCATGATGCTGCTGGTCGGTTACCTGTCAGATAAAATCGGCCTTGATATAACCTTTAAATTATCTGCCGCGGCTGCTGTTTTTGCCATTCCTGCTGTATGGATGATGAAAAAGCGGTACTAAAGGTATCCGGCTAATACACAGGTTTTTTTATATTCTTTAAGATTACCGTTGAGATTAAATACTTGTATGTAAACCAGGTAAACACCTTTCAAAGCCAACTGTCCGTTATCTTCTGTGCCATCCCACATAAAGCTGCCGGAGCTTCCTAACAGTTCATTCTGCACCAGCTTACATGCAGTACGCCCTTTGGCATCAAATATCGTAATTGTTGCAACAAAACCTGGTTGCCCAAACTTATATGAAATTTCTAACAAATCATCTTTGCCATCATTATCAGGAGAGAATATTTCCGGGGAAACAGTTATTTCCTCTGTTAAATCTGACTTATCAAGGAATTGTGAATTTTTGTACCCGGGAGTAGCGAAACCAACTGTTTGTGCCGCTGAGTGCCAGTTTGAGTCTTCATTAGTCGGCTGATCACATGATATTCGCTCCAGAGAAACTCCTTCAGTAGTTACCAGCAATGAAAAGTGCATGTCTTCATTATAGCTGAAGTCGTCAAGCACGTTCCCTGATTTCTGCAACAATGCAATTCTACCGGATTTGTCAGGTAATGAGGGAATTTTGGATAATTCAATAAGCGCTTCTTCCGCCGGACAATAGTACAGTGTTTTGATGTTGCCGGCATCTTCAGTCAAAACCAGGTATTGTCCCGGGAAAAACAGCCGGTGTCTTTCGCTGAGAAGAACCGGGGAGGTATACTGAAAAGTCTCCTCATCAAAACCTGCAAGTTGTATTTCAGAAAGGTCGAAAGTCTTTTCGCTTTTGTTATATATTTCTACAAAGTCGGCCCCGCCGGGATAGGGATTAAATAAAACTTCATTAATTATTATATCGGTACTGTCGGGTTTTAACGGTACTGCAAAAGGCAGTTCATAAGATGATTTTACCTGGTTTCCAACACAATCTGTTGCTGACGTTATTATGTTACAGGTGTAGTTAATTCGTTTCTTAAAAGGTCTGTCAAATGACATGATAAGATGTTGGAAATCCGGGGATTCGGTGGCAATACTGACTAATTTTCCCGCTTCAGGATGTACTTCACATGTAGTAGTTGAAACCAGCGAGATGCTGTCAATGGTTTCAGTGAAGCGTACAGCAAGTGTTGAATCATTCAGCAGGGCAATATACCGGGGGAAAGGCTCTTCCATATCAGGATTTGAACCAAAGGCGTCGTTTTGTTTTCCCGGAGTGCCGCCTGTCGTGCTTCCTGATTCCTGCCAGTTGTCTCCCATGCCACAGGGATTCTCAGGATCTATGATCTCCAGTGACCAGCCTCCCTCTGATTTATATCCCGTAGAATACCAGTTTACAGAATACTGTACCTGAGAGATAATCGTTCCTTTTTCATCTCTGAGGATCAGTTGCTGTCCGTTGTTAGGAAGTGCCGGCATCTTGTACGGACAGATTATTTTACCATAAAAGCGTAGCTTTTCTCCGGCTTCGCGACTGCAAATAATGGCATACTCACCAGGGTCCAGGCTCGAAGCAGGCATAATTCCCGTTGAAGAAGAAGTAGACAACCACCATCCGTTTAAGCTGATAGTATAATCACTGCGGTTAAACAACTCGAGGTATTCAAAAGGAGGCAGATCAACGGCAGGTTCCGGGTCGGCCATAATTTCGCTGAAGATGACATCGTATGGCTGCGCCCTGTAATAAGTAAAACTAAGCGTTGTGTCCAGCATGTTGCCACAATCGTCGGTAAACGAAATTTTAAGTTGATATTCCTTTGCCTGTTCAAAATTATCCTGAAAAACAATTACCAGGGCAGGGATTGTATCAGTGGTAAAAAAGGAGGTGTCCGGGTACAATTT
>DASQZP010000967.1:0-4265 GCA_035638655.1 Bacteroidales bacterium | reverse complement strand
GTATTAGCTCTCAGGTTCAATTTTTCATAACCCGTCTTGAGAAAGGTTCCCTTTTCATTATAATAGGCACTACTCACATAATAGCCCAATTTATCTGCAGATCCGCTTGCAGAAAGATAATATTTTTGAACCGGGGCAGGTTTAAAAGCCATATCTACCCAATCATGATTCAAGCTCTCAAGTGATTTTGGATAATCAGAGTAGAATTTTATTTTATCAATTTGGTGTGTTTCCTTATCCCGGTATAATTCAGAGCTCCAGTTATAAAACTCCTGTCCGTTCATCATATTAACTTTACCCTGATCTGCGTAATTATAGCCATAACTGGATTTAAATTCAAATGATGTTTTACCACTCTTGGCCGACTTTGTAGTAACCACAATTACTCCTTTATTAGCCCTTGCCCCATACATTCCGGTTGCACCTGCATCCTTTAATACAGTAATACTTTCCACATCATTTGGATCAAAATTACCTCCTATAATTCCATCTACAACGTACAATGGCTCAGCATTCCCGGGTTTAATAGTTGAAACACCCCTAATGCGAACTTCAGATCCACCTCCTGGAAGACCCGAATTGTCGATAACCTGAACGCCTGAAACCTTTCCCTGAAGCAATCCGGCAACATTGTCGGAAGGAGTGTCATTTAGTTTAGCATCATTTAAGACACTAACAGCACTTGAAATTTCAGTTTTCGTTTTACTGCTATAGCCCATAACCACCATCTCACCAATATCAAAGGTTACCGGAACCAATTGTATACGGAAAGTCTGATTATTTTTTTGAACCGGAATATTTTGAACTTCGTATCCTAAAAAGCTAACGATCAAAGTGTCTCCTACATCAGCCTTTATTTCAAAATCTCCCTCCATACTGGTAATGGTTCCCCGGGTAGTACCCTGTACGGTAATACTTGCACCAGGAATTTCAATACCTTTTTCATCAACAACTACACCAGTAATTTGGCTGTAGCCATAAATTCCAAATATTTGAATAATGAATAATAAAAGTAATTTTCTCATGGTTCTGTAATTTATATTTAGTCAGCATTTGAATTTAACATGGCTTTTAAATAAAAAGAATGAATAACAAATGTAAAAAAAATATTTAAACCTTCATATACTTTTTATTGATTTTCGTTTAATTGTTTTTTAAATTTCTCAATAAGCAAACGAAAAAGCACTAAATTAATTTTCAGGAACGGCTTTAAGCAGGAGAAATCCATTGACAGATAATTCTATTTGAGGGGAATTGCCGTTAACGGTCCCCAAATTTGAATTGTTAAAATAATCTGAAACCGTATATCTTTTATTTTCAGACAATCCCCGTAAACTTACATCACCTTTCCAATTCTTATTATAAAAAGCGTAAAACAAGGTGTCGCCTTTTTTAATAACATGTGTTTCCGGAATATCATAGCCTATATCATACAAATCCCCCAGGTAATCTCCCTTTGATAGCATCATCCTGTTGTAAAGGGAAAACCATTTCTTCCAGATCTTTTCCTTTTCGGGTGTCAGTACATTATTTTCTTTTACATAAGGGTTATCTTTTGGCCAGGTAAATTTGGTCCCGAGTACAGCTCCGATACCAAAAGAGCTTGCAAAATCATCACCACCATTGCTCAATTCCACATGGTCTCCGTAATAAGCAGTTTGGGGCATAATAGCCTTATACGTCTTACCTTTCAGTCGAATCTGCCAACTGCTGGTTGGATCTGAAGCTACCGTCTGATTGGTATAAGGCATATTATAAAATGACATACAAGTACCACACGGGCAATTTTCAATTACAGCATGAGGTTTAATTTTACGTGCAGTTTCATAAATGCTCTTAAAAAAGGAAGGCAGCATCTCCACCGATTTCTCAGGATATTCAAGTGGCCGGTTCCAGTTATAATCCGGAGGAACTGCATTCATATGCTGTCCATCCAGTTTGAGTCCGTCAAAACCCCAGTCATCCATCATCATTTTTACGGTTTCCAAGGTATAATCAATCGTTCCCTTATAGGCAGGAGACATATAATAACTGTCCCACCAGGTGATGTATTGAGGTGAACCATCTTTATTTATTAAAAGCACATCAGGATCATCCTGTAAAATCTTGCTTCCCGGATCTGCAGCCAACGGTGCCCACCACAATTTGGCCTTGAGTCCCTGGGCATGAATGGCATTGACAATTTTTTTCATCTCCTTCGAACCACCGGGAAATCTTTTCGTATCAACCCGCCAGTCACCTTCAGCAATTTGGTAACCATCATCAATAACAGCCCATTTGATACCCAGCTCTTTAACCTTTGGAAGCGTGTTTAAGATTTCTTCGGCTGTGAACTTACGCATGTATCCCCAACCACACCAAATAGGTTCAAATGCCTCTTCTTCAGGTTCGGCAAATTTTATCCCTTTCTTTTGCATCAGTTGCGAGAACATTCGTAAAGGCCTGAAATAATCACCCTTATGCACTACTACAAAGGTTGGTAATGTTTTTAAAGTATCACCAGCCTTAAAATTAAGCAGGTCAGTATATTCATTTTCAATATCAATGTTGGCATAATCAGCATATTTATCATAATCTACAGGAAAACTTACCTCTTTTGGTACCATGGCAAGGTGTCCAATGGCCAATCCGCAGTCTTTCCTCCACAAATCCAGTACAGGAATTCCTCCACCGTAATCAGATGCATTCATTCCCATATAATTTTTCTGAAGAAATCCAGGCTTTAGAGGAAGTATCCAATCTTGACGGGCTGGGGATGAACTTCCCTGAAACGACCAGAAATTTGGCGCACTATCCTGTGCAAGCACCTCATAATGGTTGTTTACCCATTTTTTTACCTGCAGGTCTTTTCCCCCGCTGTTCAGATAACTAACATTATATACTGCAACATCCGGAAAATTATCATATACACCAATGGTAACTATTTTAGTCAGGGTAACTCCGTCTTTCCTGAATTCCCCCTTTAAAGTAGTTACAACTCCTTTCCCAAAAACATCCTTAACTGGTTCTGATGAATTTTGCTGCAATACAAATTTATCAGCCGTGAAATTTTTAGTTACCAGGTATTCCGATGGACAAAATTCGTTTACCAGCTGAGATGTGCCTTCAGCCTTAGAATTGACACGACTATACATGTTATCGTTAAACTCGATAGCCAAATCCCCGCTCTGTACAGTGACTTTTTTATTGCATGCACTTATGCCTGCCGCCAGAAACAGAAAGATTATTAAATTGCGTAAGGTTGTGAATTTCATTTTACGGTCTATTTAAGATTATTAAAGCATTCTTTTTGTATAACTTCCTCAGGACATCATCCGGAAGACCGAAACCATTGCAAGCCCAATGGTAATTAAAAAGCTCGGTTTCATAGAAATGCTCATCGGTTGTTTCCAGAATTCTGAAGGTCACCTTATACATGTCTTCATCCATACCCATGTCAGTACCATATATTAATCGGTCCTGGTATGTATTGTAAAAATTGTACATAAACCTTGGTATTGGTGCAGTCTCAGCATACCTTGCAGAAATATCAGCCCAAAGGTTTGGATAAGTATCCAGCAGACGACCAAGAATATTCAGGTCATAGGAGCAATTTGCGAAATGGCAGGCAATAAAAGTGTTTTTGGGATTATCTCTTACTGCATTCTCCAGTGTTTTTATAAGCTGGGCATGATTCAGGATATCCTTTTGTGAAAGGTCAATTTTCCAATCATAAGCATTCATCAGCCCGTCGTTGGTAGAATCCATTTTTTCATACATCCAGTATGGGTCAGCTACGTGAATATTAATGGGCATATGCAATTCAGCACAACGTTTTAAAAGCGGGCGAAGTTCCGGGTCATCAAGATGCAACCCAAAGGCTGGTAGAGGTTTCGAATAGAATAAACCTTTACCCTTATCCCCAAGTTCACCAATTCCTCTGGCCCCCATTTTATGACATCTTTCAAGTTCCCTGACAGCGTGCCTGATCCAGTTTGGATTAGTTTTATAGCCGGTAAAATCAAAGCCGCACCATAGCTCAAAACGATTTGGATATTTTGAATACTTTTCCACAACCGAATCAAATCCAGAACCAGTTTGCATGGTGAGAATAACAACCTTCTCAATTCCAAGTTCATCCATATTTTTTACCCACTGATCTATATCGCTTTGATTTTGAGCATAGTCGTGTGAATGCATATCGATAACCGGAAATTTTGCCTTGTGGATTTCAGTAGCAGGGACATGATAGATAGATTGAGGCCTGTAGTTTTTCAACAAGAGTC
>DASQZP010000966.1:0-3100 GCA_035638655.1 Bacteroidales bacterium | reverse complement strand
ATATTCGCTATTGATTAAATTAAAAAATCAAACTGTTAATAATTTTAAATGACTTACATTTCTCCTTTTTACTCCCCAAATTATAGTTATCAAAATTAAAATATTTTTAGAATTCTTAATAATCTATATTAAACATATGGGTAGTATTTAGTATTTTTCCACAAAAGCCAAAAAAATGTACACTAACATAAAAAAATTGTTTTCGAGTTACATAAAACCAAAAAATTCACTTCTTACTCAAAGAAATTCCGGATATCCAATGTCAGTTTAAAGAAATGGAATTTCTGAACGGATTACTTAAGAGGGGGCCGTGTACATAATTAAAAAAAAATATACGTTAGGCACTGTTTTTCTATTAATTAAAACATCTTCAGTAAAAAATGAAAATTTCCTTCCAATTATTAATTACCTGATTACTTAATGGATAACATGTTAAAAGTAAATGATGAAATCAGCCATTTAATTACAAAAAAATATTTACTTAAAGCTAAAAGGTTAGTAAATTTGAAAAATATATTTATATTTGTTAAACAAAGGGGGGTAACTCATTTTGTATTTAATTTTCTGGTAAAGGATCATTGTGTGGGACATATTAACTTGTAATATCAAAAAAAATGCAAATAGAAGACTATGACAAAGTATTAACATGGTCATATAAGCTGGCCAGGGAGTACGTGCAAAAATTTATTGTTCCAAAGGGTATAACTTCAGCAAGGAAATTTTATAAATATGCCAAAGAAAGTACTTTTTTACCCAGAACTTTTCCGAAACGCCCGGATGATTATTTTCGTTATAGAAATGTGTGGATTGGCTGGAATGATTTCCTTGGCAATGAACCGTCCAACATGAACAGGAAGGAGTATTTAAGTTACAGAGACGCCGTGAGAATGGTCAGGGAACAGCATATCAGAAATTCAACCGAATATAAATCCTGGAAAAACAGACCGGCAAACTTACCCTCCAGACCTGATCTACACTACAAAGAATGGCATAGTTGGAAAGAATTTCTTGGTAAGAATTATAAAATACCTGATCCAAGAAGATATACAAAATTAAAGGAGAATGAAGTCCGAATTATTAAACATCAACTAAACCTTGGCGCAAAAGGTGCAGATCTTGCCAGATTTTTCGGAGTCTCAGAAATGCAGATAAGCAGAATCAGAAGCGGTGAAAACTGGCAGGATATTTAAAAAAACAACAAAGAAGGCTGTACCTAATTGTTTTTATAACTTCCTTATATTCTAACAAACTTAAGATTACTATATATCCATTTATATAATGTTATAATGTCCCATGAATCCAGTTAATAAATTAGAGGGAAACTTTAACATTATTATAATATCCTTTTATCCATAAAATAGCAGGCTTTATAAAAATTTGAATTTTTTATAGTTTTAGGCAGAAACTATTCACTTACTTTGTTTTGAAAATTATACAAAAGATCAATAGAGATGATGTAAGTTTCCAAATAAAATATATTAAGCTCTCAAATACCTAAATTAGCGTATATTTGAAGTAACGAACCAAAGTTAGTGTAGTAAATACAAAAAATGTAATTCTGTCGAGTAAATATGCCTAAGCTCCTTAGTAAAATTCTGAAGAACCCGACCTTAATGACCTGGTCATCCTATTTCATTCAATTTGGTAGTGGTGTCTTTGTACTGCCACTGATATTGTCGAAATTCAGTCAAATTGATATTTCATTCTGGTTTTTGATAGGCACCATTTTAGGTATGGCAAAACTGGCAGATTCAGGATTTGGGCCTACCCTGGTAAGAGCAGTATCTTATTACAAAGCAGGATCAGAAACACTTCCCAAAAATGTTGAAGAATATAAAAAGGATGTAACAACCAGTTCAACTCCTAATTTTTCAGGATTAAGTGAATTGCTTTCAACTACAAATGTCATTTACACCATTGTTAGTTCTTTTTTAGCACTGATCCTACTTACAGGAGGAATAATGATCATCTGGAACCTGATATCAATGGCAGGGCATCCTTTTTATCTTTGGTTTGCTTATGGAATGCTGGTTGTAAATTCTTTTATGACCATACAAACAATCAGGTGGGGGTCTTTTATGACAGGACTTAACTTTGTTGCAGAGATGAATGGCTTCAAATCTTTTATTGGTGCTATTAAAGTACTTTTATTTGTGATTTTATTGCTACTCGATTTAAAGATCACCTACCTGATTGGTGTAATGCTGGTTGAATCAATGGTTATATTCCTTTATCTTAGAAATTACGTATTCAGGTGGTACCATAAAAATGGTATTAAACTAAAAAAGAAATGGTATTTCAATAAGGAAATTTTTAAATCAATCTGGCCAGCAACCTGGAAAACAGGCGGCATATTCTGGGGAAATTATCTTACTACTTCCGGTAATAGTATTATTATTGCACAGATAAGTGATGTAAAACTCATTGCCAGTTTTTTGTTTACCCAACGCATCCTGATGTTTGTCAGAAGAGTATCCGAGGCTCCTTTCTGGGCAAATCTGCCAATAATTTATAATCTTATGGCAGGGAAAAATCTTCCTCTAATAAGGAAAAAGCTCAGCGAATTAATCTTTTTGACACTGGGTTTATTAATATTTTCACTCTTGTTTACCGGAGCATTTGGCAATGATCTGCTTTCAATTCTGAATATTGATACCAGGCTTGTACCAACATTTATCTTCACTATCATGGCCATAAGTATTTTACTTGAAGAAAATGCAACAATTCATCAGGGAATTTATACAAGCACTAATCATGTTCCATTCCTTATTCCAGCCCTTGCAACCGGAGTTTTAATACTTGGAGGAGGATTTCTGGTTGTAAATAAGTTTGGACTTATTGGTATTGTACTTGTTCAGATTATTGCACAAACCCTGGTAAATTTCTGGTATCCTGTATGGCTGTCTTTTAAACTTGTGAAGTGGAATTTGTCCGGCTATCTGCTTGATGTGATAAGAAACGGCTCTCTCCTGATAAGTAGAAATATCAAGATAGTTGCTGTTAAATTTCAGACAAAATGATAAATTAACCTACGTACATAATTTTGAAGAAATATAATTATTAATATAGCCATTATCATAATCTGAAAAAGCATAATATA
>DASQZP010000965.1:0-9296 GCA_035638655.1 Bacteroidales bacterium | reverse complement strand
CCGGCCGGGTTCGAACGGCGAAGCCCTCACGACCAGAGGGAGTAATCCCTGGAAGCTGCCGCGCGATTTAATGGTATTGGACTAAGTACCTAATATACCAGTCAGGGGCCATATTATAAAAAAGGTTGACGGTACAAACGTCTAACTTCCAGAAATTATTTTGAGAATTGAGTTATTAGTAATGTTGGGGCATATTCCGGGGAAGCCAGGAAGGTGGCAGAATGGCATAACCATTTTTGTCAACCCATCCGTCCCGATGAATTCGACCATTTTGAGAAAATATTTAATGATTAAATGTTAATTTAGGAAGAGATAGAATCATTTACAATTAACAATTATTTGTCGCATATATTTACTAAATTTGCGACAAATAAAATCAAATTAAATGTCTTTAACACTTGAAAATAAAATAATTGTCAAAATAAAAAAAGCGAAAAGGGGTTCGCTGTTTTTTATCGATGATTTTATTGCTTTTGGGAACTCAAGAGCAGTGAATAAAGCATTGGAAAGGTTAGCGGCTAAAGATGAAATAAAAAGAGTAGCCAGAGGAATTTATACCAGGCCGCAAATAAGCAGTTTAATTGGCGAAGTAATACCAACTGCCGAAAACATTGCAAAAGCCATTGCTAAAAGAGACAAAGCAAGAATTGTCCCAACAGGTAGTTATGCATTAAATGCCATTGGTTTGTCAACACAGGTTCCAATGAATGTGGTTTACCTTACCGATGGGGCTGCCAGAAAAATAAAGCTGAATAAGAGAACCATTACATTTAAAAAAACCGCTCCAAAAAACTTAGCAACCATTGGCAAAATAAGCACCCTTGTTATTCAGGCATTAAAAGAAATAGGGAAAGACAAGGTACAGGAATGGGAAGAAAACAAAATTATTGAACTGTTAAAAAAGGAGGAAAAAACCAGGTTGCAACACGATTTACGGATGGCGCCTGAGTGGATCCGAATCATAATGAGAAAAGCCCTTTGATATGGCAGCAATGGATTTTTACAAACTCAATCCCGAAGAAAAAAACATCATTTTTGAAGCCATCGGCAATGTAATGGGAATTCCAGCATCTGCGGTTGAAAAAGATTGGTGGGTGGTGCAAACACTGGCATTAATCCAGGCTATTGAAGCGGCACCGCATATCGTGTTTAAAGGGGGTACTTCGTTAAGTAAAGCATGGAATATCATTAAACGTTTTTCTGAAGATATTGACCTTGCTCTCGATAAACATTTTCTGGGAATTGAAGAATGTACCACGGTAAAGCAGGTAAAAAGGTTAAGGTCGGTTACCCGTAAATTCATTTATAACAGCTTTATTCCTGAATTGAAGGAGTTATTTAACTCTGTTGGTTTTACCGATGTTACAGTTGAATTAAACGAAGAAGAAGGTGAAAACCTTGAACCTGTTCAGATTTTGGTGAAATACAAAACATGTGCATTGCCATCGATATATACCAAACCAGAAGTGAAAATTGAGATTGGAAGCCGTTCCATGCGTGAACCTTTTACAAATCGAAAGTTTTCATCGTTGGTTAACGAACATTATTCCGACAAACCATTTGCTGATACCCCGATTACTGTACCTTGTGTAAATCCTGAACGTACATTTATAGAAAAGCTATTTTTGCAACACGAAGCATTTCAAAAGCAGGAAGATGAAGTTCGGGTTGACCGTTTAAGTCGACATTTATATGATGTTGAAATGCTTATGCGAACAGAGTTTGCAGATATTGCTCTGGCAAATAATGAACTCTACAACGAAATTATTGAACATAGAAAAATTTACACAAAAATAAGTGGTATTGATTACAATGAACATCAACCCAAATCACTAAAACCAGTTCCACCCGAAGCTATGATGGATAAATGGGGAAAGGACTACCAACGAATGCAGGAAGAAATGATTTACGGAGATTCTTTGCCATTTGAACAGCTTATAAAACGTATCAAAGAATTAAAACAAAAAATTAACAACTTAGATTGGTAACCAACAGTTAATATGCCAAGCCTAAACCAGGCAATAGAAATTAAAGAATCTATACTTGCCTATCTGAAAGCGACATTTACTTTTCAGGATAAAGAAGAATATAATGCGTTTTATAAGTTTATAACACATCCCTCCGAAGGATTATTCAAAGGCCCTTACTTATCCTTAAAACTTCCGTTTGTAAAAGCCAGTCTTTCTCTGCAAACTGTCCCTGGTAACCAAAACGATACCTGCTTCCTGAAATAAAAGAACGTCCCGACATTACCATCCCGCCCGGGTAATAGTCGTTGGCCGACAGCAGGGTTGCCTCATCCTGGGAGGCATCGGGATCGACTGTGGCTTCAAAATTATAGCCTGCTGTATTAAATCCGGGTAGTAAAGTTATGGTTTTGTTTGCAATAGGCTGCTTGTTCTTTATAAGTTTTTGACAAAGTAATATATCGTCCATTACCAGTTCTCTATTTCATTTTCAAGGTCTTCCTGTGAAATATAATCTCCTGATTCTATCTGTTTTTCAGCAATTAGTAATCGTTCGTTATATTGACTCTTTGTAAGGGGCTGTCCATCTGTTGTGTTACCAACGATCATTTCTTCATCAAGGATATGGTTTATTTTATCCAATAGTGATGCTTTTGATACGTTCATAATCTTTTGCATCACATTTATTTTAGCTTTTTGTAAATCCATCTCTGTCATTGTTTAATCATCAATAAATTTAACTATTAAAATTCATTTTTTTTAACTTAAAGAATGTATTTACTTCTGTTGGAGCTCTTTCTTTCGCATAATTATATCCTCTGGCATTGTGTATATTACAAGATAAATCAATTTTTATTTAACCACACGAGAGGACTTGTGCAGCAGCGGACTGTGGCAGCAATGATTTATTCTTTAACTATTTTTGTAGTATATACTTCATTTGCTGTTAGAATATTCAATATATAAATCCCATTCTTGAGTTCAGATAAATCTATTGTTCTGTTTTCAGATGAATAATTTTTCTCAACAACCTTTTTCCCAAATACATCTAAAATATTCAATGCTTGTATATTTTGGGTTGTACATTTGATGTATATTTTTCCGGTTGTTGGATTAGGATATACCGAAATTCCGCTTTTCTGTAAAGATGCAACTGATGTTGTAACTTTATTAACTGTTACATCAAAGGTGCAGCTACTTTTGTTGCCTCCCGTATCATAAACTGTCCATTTTATTGTTTTTATTCCAACAGGTAATTTAGCACCGATTAAAGATGATAAATTATTGAAATTGTTTACGAGGTTTTTTATCCCGCAATTGTCATCTTTTGATAGTGGATCTAATTCAGTTCCATTTACAGTATAGAAATCATCATCTCCGGCGGTAACTGTTTGATTTTCCATACAAGAAATTACAGGAGCGATAGTGTCCTCAACTGATACATTAAAATATACTGAAGCTTCTTTTCCGCTGTCATCATTTGCTGTCAAAGTAACATAATTTAAGTTGCCCGATATATCAGTACCAGGTGCGGGATTTTGTGTGATATTTATATTTGTACCACCTGACGTTCTCACACTTTTGGTGAAATCAGGTAAGATCGCCATACAATTTGATACTTCTGGCAGGATTGTGTCATGATGGGTTGAAGTAATACTAAGGGCTGAGTTTGTTGATTCAACGACAACATTAAAAGAAATATCTTTTTGATTTCCGGAAGCATCAGACACAGTCAATTTTATCTGATTAACATCTCCTGAAATGACCGTTCCTGGTGCCGGATTTTGTGTCATTTTTAAATCTGCAGTCGCGGTACAATGATCTCTTGCATCAACACTGGCAGAATAATCCGGCAAAACAGCATTTCCATTGTTGTCACTGGTTAGCGTATCATCATTGTGAGCTGACACTATATAAGGAGGTGTATCGTCTACCGCTGCAACATTAAATGAAACATTTGTTGCATTATTGAAATCATCTCTTACTGTTATGGTAATGAGATTGGTGTCACTGTAAATATACTTGCCGGCTGCAGGATATTGGGTGATTGTTAAATTTGTGTCACAGTTGTCGGTTGCAAGCACATCACCAGTAAAATCAGGCAATTTGGCCACACAATTATTGTCCTTCGGAAGAGTGATATCTTCATGATTGGAGACAATTACAGGGCTTATGGTATCACTTAAGGCTACATTAAAAGTAATGGTGGTGTAATTACCTGAATGATCTGTTGCTTTAATAGTCACCGGGTTGGTGGTGCCTGAAATGATTGTGCCAGATTGCGGGTCCTGGGTTATTATCGGATTTACATCACAGTTATCTGTTACTGATATGTTGCCTGTATAATCTGGTAAACTTGCCTCACAGTTTTCAGGTAGAATTTGATCATCCGGGGCAAATGAAATTACCGGATTTTCAATATCAATGGTAAAAAAGACGGAATGGCTTTCAGTGTTCCCATATTGATTAGTTAACACACAGCGATAAAGATAACCTTCCAACTCATTGTTGACTTCCTTGATGGTTAAGGTTTGACTGGTAGTATTACTGTAAATAGTATCATCTGAAAGATTTGTGAATATCTTTCCGCTATCAACACTTAACTGCCATTGATAACTATTAATATAAGAACCCGAGACAGTAAACCGGACATTGACACCACTACAGATATTTTCTATGTTTTCAGGCTGAACCGAAATTTCAGGAGTATTCATTTTTTCATAACAGAAGACGGCTCCCTTATTTGTATTATATCTGAAGCCATCAATCATTGCATATTTTCCGTCAATAGCCATGACTTCACCAAAGTTGCCGTAATCATCGCGGACAGAAGGAACGATTTTATTTTTCTGCACCCAATTCCCGTTGTCATTAAAAAAAAGATAGGCGGAACCTGCATCGCAAATAGAATCATTTCCTAAAATATCTTCATCCTCATAAGGAGCTCCCACCAGGGCATATTTATCTCGAATTACTACAGATAATCCAAAATAGTCAGATTTAGCTACATCTGCAGCAGTGATGCGTTGTTTTTCCATCCAGGTACCCGAAATGTTTTGATATATATAAGCATATCCGTAATTATTCGGTGTAAAGTAAAATGGAGCTCCAATGATCATATAGTCTCCTGATAGATCTACCGAGTAGCCAAAATCTCCTATTCCGGATGGATCTTCAGGAGAAAATTCCTGCTGAAACGTCCATGTTCCTGAAACATTTTTGTATACCGAACAGGATCCTCCACGATGAGTACTTGTTGAGGCGAGTCCCAAAACAAAAATACTGTCTTCCATCGTAAAGGATGAAATAAATGAATTAATATGTGCATCTGCAATTCTTTGGGTTTGCTGCCAGTTACCAGAAATATTTGAAAAAACATAAACAGCCCTGTCTGTAGAACCGTTGGTGGTAATTATCGCATTGTTGCCGGAAATAGCTACATGTTGGCCAAAAACTGACGAAGAATATCTAGTTTCAGGTACCAGTTTTTTTACTTGTTTCCAAATGCCAGCCTCATTATGAAAGAGATAAGCGCTTCCGGCTCTGAATAGAGGATTATTTCCTGATGTGTCTTCCCGATCTTCATAAGCTCCTATTACGGCATAATCACCTGAAATAGCTACCGAATAACCAAATTTATCATGTGCAGTTGCATCTAAAGCCCATATCTTTTGTACTTCTTCCCATGTCCCATTATTATTATGAAAGATATAAGCACTACCTGCTTCTCGGCTGGCAAAACTGGGAGCATTTATCGGATCATCCAGATAAGCTCCAATGATAGCATAATCACCAGATATGTCGATTGAAGAACCAAAATAGTCGTTAGATTCTCCGTCAGAAGCTTCAATTTTTAATATTTCCTGCCAATCCTGGGCCTGAATTAATGTACTTATTAAAAAGCCCAATAAAATAAATGTAATAGTTCTTTTCATTATAGCTGTCCGGTAATAATTTTAATTATGAGGATGTTTAGTAGTTTAAAAATTATGCTAATGTCCCCTGAGTAGATGATTAAATAAATTAATAACTGTCTAATATTAATTCGCTCTACGATCTAACATGCAAATTGGTTACTTTTTGTTAATAACTTCTATCGATATTTAATAACTATATAGATTCTTAAAGATAAAGGTTCATTCTAACGCACCTTATTATAATCTTTTGAAATACATTAGAAGTCTTTGAAAACTGACTAATTTTTCTCTGCTATCGCAAAATTGTATCGTGTGGCATTAAACAAAACAGCCAAAAATTCAACTATTATTCTACCACCCGAGAGGACTCGTGCGGTAGCGGGTTACATCTCTTTTGAAATCACATACTTATGTCCATCCATAAACTGGACTTGCCGTATCATCTTCCTGAAAAGGACATTTGAGCATTTTGTTTCTGTCTGGTTGAAGCCTGCAATGCTTCAGGACTTATTGGATACTTAAATATCGTTTTGATTGCTTGTATTTCCATGGTAAAAAATTTTTCGCTACGTATCAGTTGGAGCATAACAAATTAATCTTAATAAAGCGAAATTTTTATTATTTGATTTATACATTTATGTTTCGTACTTTTGTTGAAAAGCTGGTCTAACTTGTGTATTTAGTACATTTATGAAATCAATAACTTTTAGTAACAGGCTTGGCGAAGTGCGAAAAGTGAAGAAAATTTCTCAGGATGCAGTCGCCTAAAAAAACAGGTATTCATGGTGCTGCAATGGTTAGATATGAGCGGGATGAAGAAAAACCTTCTATTGATGTAGTTAAAAAGATTTCAAAGTTCCTTGATACAACTATTGCATTTCTACTTGACGAAGATGAAAATCAGGATTTATTTAAGGATCATGATATGTTGCGAAGATTAAAAGAGATTAATAGCTTACCCGATGAAGATAAACAACACATAATCTTTAACCTTGGTGCAGTATTGCAGGATGCCAGAACAAGACAGGCTTATGCAGGTCATTAAAAATTAAAATTATGCAAGCATTACGACAAATAATAGATGTTAAAAATCATTCTCTAAATATCAGCTTACCGAATGATTTCAATGCTGACAAAGTGGAAGTTATTATCCTGCCACTGGAAGAAAAAGCAAAGAAAAAAGGAGTTGCCAACTTACGAGGTAAGCTGAACCTTTCCGATACTCAATACAACGAATTTCAAGAAGATGTTAAAAATTCTCGTGAAGAATGGGGAAAGAATATTTAATCGATACCAATTCTGTTATTGATTACCTGGACAATAAATTGCCCGATAATGCCAATGAACTTATTGACGGCGTTGATTCCAAAATATCTGTTATTACCCGTATGGAACTATTAGCCTGGCCAGGGGCAAGCGAAAAGTAAACAATTATCCTTATCGAGTTTATTAATGCTTCCGAAGTCTTTACTTTGGAAGAGCCTGTAATTCTAAAAACTATTGAGATTAGGAAAGCTTACAAAACCAAACTCCCCGATGCAATAGTAGCCGCCACTGCTTTAGTAAATGAATTCACTATTATTACACGTAATATGAAAGACTTTGATAAAATTGAAGGACTGGAAGTTATAAACCCTTACGATATTTAACTGACCTTCAATCTTCCAGATAACGTTCTACTGAGTAACCTGAAAAATCTTTTAAGGATTTAATTTTTCAAGTATCCCTTTTCGTACATGCTCTGCTGTTTCGATCGATACTTCGTCTTTCAGGTGCTTAATATAATTACGTAATGAAGCCCTGGCTTTGTAGGTAATAATTACGCCGGACTTTTTTATTACCATTGTTCTGATTCTTTTTCAAGTTCTTCGATTGTAAGATACTCACCTCTCTCAATTTGTGCTTCTGCTTCTTTTAAGTCAGCAACAAACCGGCTTTTACTAATGGCTTGACCGGCTGCATCATAACCAACAACATGGTCAGGCTTTTGTAAACTATTTTGCATTTTTTTATACACTTCATTAATCAGGATATCATCTACCTGGTGCAAATGACTGTGTATAAAATCCCTTTTTTCTAAAGTATTCATAATTTCCATTGTTTCAACAAATTTAGCGAATATTACTCAAACATGGTTTTATTCAGCTGATAAATTCATTTATAAATCATCAGCATTTTTTATTCTTCTCTTTTACATGATAGATAAAAGTATAAACCGGTTTAATCGTTGCAGGGAAATATCAGAAATTTAACCATGCTGCTTCAGGCTGCCGCACGATTGTATCGTGTGGCTTGGAAAATATATTACCACACGAGAGGACTCATGCGGTAGCGGGGGAAGGGGACAAACACAGTTTTCACTCGTTGGTACGGCAGGTGTTGATTATTTTTTTAGTGGCTTTTGTCTGGAGCTTCGAACGTTTAAAAGTTCTATTTGCTTCTTCCGGGGTTTTACCCGATAAGTAACTATTGTAAGACGATTCATGGGGCCTTTGTATATGTTCTTACGGACTTGGGATGGTTCTAATAAATGAGGATTTTTCTCAAGAAGAGATAAAAATTGACGTGTTTCTTAGATAAAATTTCGGATTTCACGGTCTGTCCATTCTTCTTCCAGATAATGTATTATTTTATCGTATCCGTTTTCTGCTCGTTTGGACCAGACTATTTTTAAAGCCATTTTTTGTACTTTGACAGGACTTCTTCTGTGGTCTTTGTTTCGCCATTATCAGCCTGAGATATTCCTTCCTTAATTTCCGCCTTTTCCTCTTCACTAATTAAATCCCACCAATCTTGCTTTTGTGATTGAAGTTGCTCAATTCTGGAGAGCACAGTTTCATCTTGAAGATGAGATACCCAGTTAATAATGTTTAATTTTCTGGTTTCTATATTCATAATCCTGATGTTTTTCTACAAATTTAAAAATTAATAATCACTTTTATTAGTATTTAGCGGATGTAATTTTTCAGGTTTATTTGAAGTTCATCTGCAGTAGCGGGTGCCTTATATACCGGGCAGGGTCATATAATAAAAATGGTTGACGGTACAACCGTCAACCAGCCTGAGAATTGAATTATTAGTATGTTGGGGCACGGACAACATGTCCCTGCCTGACGTAACGACAGTGCAGACAGGCGAGCCAGAGGGTAGTAGCGGGATTATTTTGGCAGTATCGTCACTATTATCCTTTTGTAGCTTGATAATGCCGGATTGCCTTTGTCGGTTACCCTCAGAATAATATGTGCCGTTTCTTTTTTATCCACCTCAGGTGCAACAGCATAAATGCCATGGGAATTTTCGGGCTGCGACAGTTTGAGGGGTTCTTTATACGTCCCTGCTTCCGGGTAACTAAACCATAGAAAACTAAAGCTGTCTCCATCGGGGTCGGTGGTGCCAAAGGCATCCAGTCCAA
>DASQZP010000964.1:0-2216 GCA_035638655.1 Bacteroidales bacterium | reverse complement strand
AAAATTTTTGATTCGGAGATTGGCAAAAAAATAAATATTGATGAAGAATGGATGTACAGGGAAATAGAACCAATGTATTTCCCCCGGGATAAAAGTATAAAGGAATTAAAAAGAGATAAAAGATTCTTTATGCCTAGTGGTAATTCAACTTTTTATGAAGTACCCAAGGATGAAATAGAATATATGAATCAAAAAATATTCATCCCGAAATTTAAGGTGAAAATTATTGATTCAAGTGAAAAGAAACCACCAGTTCCTGGAATAATGACATCGACAATGAATGCAATTTTATATGGGCCACCGGGAACAGGAAAAACCTACCACAGCATTACCTGGGCTGTAAGTATTGTAGAGAAAAAATCATTTGAAGAAATTGAAAAAGAAGACAGGGTACTCGTTAAAAAAAGATATAATCAATATGTGGCTGAGGGACTAATTTTATTCTCAACCTTTCATCAAAGTTTAGGATATGAAGATTTTATAGAAGGAATAAAACCCATTGAACCGGCTTCTGAAGATGAAGAATTATCCTATGCAGTGGAGGATGGAATATTTAAGAAAATGTGTACCGAAGCTTCCTTTTCATTTCTGGGGAATAACATCAAAACGGAAACAAAAAAAGTATTGGATTTCTCCGCCCAATATGATCAATACGTGGACAAGGTGAATGAACTTCTTTCCAAAGAGAAGAAAGTTGAGATTGGAACAAGAAGTGGCGGAAAAGTATATATTGACAGCATTACTGACAGGAACAATATTCGTGTAAAACATGTTGACGGAGCCCGGGAATATACAGTCTCAAAAAAGCGTTTAAGCGAACTGGCACAGGCGTTCCCTGATTTAGATGAGATTACTAATATTAATAATCAGTTTAGAGGGAAGATAGGTGGCAGCAATTCATCAGCATACTGGGCTGTATTGAATGCAATCAGGATCGATTCAGAGATAACCTCAAATAATCAACCAAAATTAAAATCAGAGAAAGAATATACCTATGATGATAAAAAACGTATAATCAAAACACTGGAGAATGATGATTACAAAGTTGAAGATACAAAACAATATGTGTTGATTATTGATGAGATAAACCGGGGCAATGTATCACAGGTATTTGGAGAATTAATTACGTTAATTGAGGATGACAAACGGTTGGGAAATGATGAAGCACTAAATGCTATTCTTCCTTATTCCAAAGACAGGTTTGGAGTGCCCTGTAATCTTCACATAATTGGCACCATGAATACTGCTGATCGCAGTGTAGAGGCTTTGGATACCGCATTACGCCGAAGATTCACCTTTGTTAATATGAATCCTGAACCAGAAATATTAGGACTAACAGAAGATGGGATTGATTTACCAGGGATGCTTAAAGTATTGAATGACCGGTTAAGAATTTTAAAAGATAACGACCATACCATTGGACATGCCTGGTTTTGGAATGTGAAGAATTCAGAACAATTAAAGATTATTTTCAAAAATAAAATACTCCCACTTCTTAAAGAATATTTCTATAACGATTATGAAAAACTGGGTCTTGTTTTAGGAGATGCTTTTTTTATGCCACATAAGCAAGTAAATAGTGGCACTTTTGCTCCATTTTCAGGAGGAAACGGATTAGCCGGTCAATATGACCAGACCTGGCAATATGTTTTGAAACCAGTAGATGAATTAACAATTGATGATTTTAAAACTTTAGTAGAGAATGATTCGCAATCCGTAAGTGATGAAGAATAAAAACTGCATAAAGGTATTTGAGCATCAGAATCTGTTGATTGATGAAGTTTTTCAGAAATCACACTGGGAAGCATTGGGCTGGTATAATGAAACACATGAAGGGAAATTTTTTTCATTGACACCAAAAGGAGTCAAATTCAATCAGTATGTTGGTGTAATTCAGGTTGGATATTTAACCATTGAAGTATTACCAAAAATTGATCGATCAGTTGATGAAAGAGATAAAGATAAATGGCAGAGAGTTCTTTTAGATATGCTTCGGGAATGTAGTTGGATGCAGGTTTATGCCCGGGAAAAAGCTTCTTTACACTTTAAACCAAACAGTATTCTGGAAGCTTACCTGGAACTATTCTTAAAAAAATGTGAAATCCTTATCCGGCAGGGACTGGTAAAGAAATATAGGTCAACCAATCAGAATTGTTCTTCATTAAAAGGTAAACTACTCTTTGCAAATCATATTCAACAGAACCTGGTACATAAAG
>DASQZP010000963.1:0-3260 GCA_035638655.1 Bacteroidales bacterium | reverse complement strand
AGTTATCAGAACAAGGGGGCTTTCATGTTTTGTATCTCATCTGCGATCATAAAAGCAACCAGGGGGAAACGGTTCTTAATATTTTTCAACCTCATTACATAAAGATTGTAATAACAAGCAATTTGGTCCAGCTCGTTTTCGCTTATTTCCAGTTTTTCTTTTTTAGTTTGGATTGTTTGAAGGGTTCCGGATACAATCACCCCGGAATTGTTATTATTATCGTCATTTTCAATAATATAACTGAGAACGGTCTCATTAATCCGGGTATGATCCGGATTTTCCCGGATATTTTCTTTATTATACTGAGCTATTAATACAGATATTTCATTTTTAGCAGCATCACATGCATTTTTGAGGATGGATATTTTCCGGTACCAATTTCTCATTACATTTAGCAGATCCATAGCTTCGTCATATTTTTCTGTAACATTACGAATTCTCCAAATAACAGAACAGAATATTGCTATTCCCGCCAGTATATAAAGTATTGTTAAAATGTCCATTACCTCCTTAATTATTTTTTAAAATTATAAAATTTTAAATCAGACAACAAACATTATTAATACTAATGTATAAACATAACTATTTGATTGTTGAAAGTGATAAAATAAATACACGAAAGTTTGATGCGTCTTGTAAATATGTTACACAACCTTTCTTATTGAAACCAGAGAATAGCATAAGTAAATAATATTGAAATTGCAAGTAGGACGAAAGCTGTAAGTCTCAGAAAAATAATAAGTTTTATGTTTACTTTTGATATCAGAATCCAGAATTATCATTATAAAATTTGGTAAATTGCTATTTTGAAGACGGATAAAGGAGGACACTTAACAAACCCGGATTTAATTTATTCATAAATTCTGTGTATATTGCAACAGGATGGCTTAATTTTGTGTAACAGCAACAGAATTGCAAGTAGTTGATAGATGTAAAATTTTTTTGTATATTTAATTCATTTATGTTCAGAAAGTTTTATTTTTGCAGCTCGAATTCAGTAATATAATGTCTAACTTATTAAATTTATTAATTTATTTTTCACATGACAGAGAAAGAAGAAAAGAATTTAAACGAAGAGCTTGACAAAGAGCAAAATGTTGAGAATCAACAGGCTGAATCTGCCGAAGGAGCTGCCGCAGAGCCTGTAAAAGAAGAAAAAGCTGAAGAAGCAAAAACAGAAGAGACTGTTTCTGCTGAGAAGGCAGAAGAAACTGTACAACAGGTTGCCCCTGAAGAAAAAGAGGCAGATGTTGCAGTAGCAGAAAAGCCTGCTGAGGAATTTGACTGGGACAAATATGCCACAGACGCTGACAGTTATTCACAGGGCGACAGGCAGAAATTCGAAGCTATGTATGATGAGACCCTATCCACTATTGCAGAAAACGAGGTGGTTGAGGGTACCGTTATTGCCATGAACAAACGTGAGGTTGTGGTAAATATTGGCTATAAGAGTGAAGGTGTTGTTAGTCTGAACGAATTCCGTTATAATCCTGAACTGGCAATTGGCGATACTGTAGAAGTATATGTTGAAAGTCAGGAAGACAAAAAAGGACAGCTTGTATTGTCACACAAGAAAGCCAGGGCACTGAGATCCTGGGATCGTGTGAATGCAGCACTTGAGAATGACGAAATAATCAAAGGATACATTAAATGCCGTACCAAAGGTGGTATGATCGTTGACGTATTTGGTATTGAGGCATTCCTTCCGGGTTCACAGATCGATGTGAAACCCATTCGTGATTATGATATTTATGTTGGAAAAACCATGGAATTCAAGGTTGTTAAGATTAACCATGAGTTCAAGAATGTGGTTGTATCTCACAAGGCACTTATCGAAGCCGAACTTGAGCAACAGAAAAAAGAAATTATTTCCAAACTTGAAAAAGGACAGGTTCTCGAAGGAACTGTTAAGAATATTACCTCTTACGGTGTGTTTATCGACCTTGGAGGTGTTGATGGTCTTATTCACATTACCGACCTTTCCTGGGGCAGGGTTAATCATCCCGAGGAAATTGTTCAGCTTGACCAGAAACTGAATGTTGTAATCCTTGATTTTGATGATGCCAAGAAGAGAATTGCGCTGGGTCTGAAACAGCTGACGCAACATCCGTGGGATTCACTTGATCCGAACCTTAAGGTTGGAGACAGAGTGAAAGGTAAAGTTGTGGTAATGGCTGATTATGGTGCATTCGTAGAAATTGCCCCGGGGGTTGAAGGACTGATTCACGTTTCAGAAATGTCCTGGTCGCAGCATTTGCGCAGTGCACAGGAATTCCTTAAAGTAGGAGATGAAGTGGAAGCTCAGATTCTGACACTTGACAGGGAAGAAAGGAAAATGTCACTCGGTATTAAGCAACTTAAACCTGATCCATGGGAAAATATTGTTGAAAAGTACCCGGTTGGTTCACGTCATACTGCCAAGGTAAGAAACTTCACCAATTTTGGTGTCTTTGTTGAAATTGAAGAAGGAGTTGACGGATTAATCCATATCTCAGATCTTTCCTGGACCAAGAAAGTAAAACATCCTGCAGAATTTACTGCTATCGGTGAAGATATCGATGTTGTAGTGCTGGAAATCGATAAGGATAATCGCAGGTTGAGCCTGGGTCATAAACAACTGGAAGAAAATCCATGGGATGTATTTGAATCAGTTTTCACTGTTGATTCAATCCATGAAGGAACTATCATAGAAGTGTTTGATAAAGGTGCAATTGTTGCACTTCCATATGGTGTTGAAGGTTTTGTTACTCCAAAACACCTGGTGAAGGAAGATGGAACAACCGCTAAAGTTGATGAGAAGCTTCCATTTAAAGTGATTGAATTTTCAAAATCAGCCAAGCGTATTATCCTTTCTCACAGCCGTGTTTTCGAAGATGAAAAGAAAGCTGAAGAAACAGCTACCAGAAAGACATCTGAAGAAAATACCAAAAAGACCAGCAGAAAGATCAAGAACAGCCTGGAAAAAACCACTCTTGGTGACATAACAGAATTGGCTCAATTGAAATCTGAACTGGAAGAGAACGAAAAGAAAGAAAAGAAAGAAAAGGAAGAAAAAGAAAGCTCTGATAATAAGGACAATAATAAAGAAGAATAGTCTCAACTAAATCTGTTCTGTTATGGAATTTAATATTGATAAACGCGGAGATTTTACCCTGATTCAGATACTCGAAGAAAAGTTAGATACACACATTGCACCTACTTTGAAATCGGAACTGGTTTTAATCTCCGGAAATGGCGAAAAGAACATAATACTCGATCTT
>DASQZP010000962.1:0-12617 GCA_035638655.1 Bacteroidales bacterium | reverse complement strand
GTTCCTGTTAAAGATTTATCCCGCGATTGGCTGGGATACTACATAGCCAAATACACAGGGACCGAAGATGATCGAACTTTGCCAGCCGAAGGCAAAATAATAAAAAAACCTAAACTGAACAGGGTATATCAACAGGTTAAGCTTGATCCATCAGGTAAATATATTGCCTATTTAAGCAATGATTTAGGAAAATACAAGATATGGCTTTTCAATACCGAAACATCAAAACAACATTCTATATTTAAGAATGGTCACAAACTTGAACAGATCACAGATTATTCTTTTCCTGTTCTGGCCTGGCACCCTTCCGGAAGGATTCTTACTTTTATTACTGAAGAAAAGGGAGGCTTGAAATTATATTATTATACGCTGGCTACCAAAGAACTTGAGGTGAGAAACCTGCTGTATTTTGAAAAAGTAATCGATTATTCCTTTTCAGAGGATGGATCAAAACTGGTCCTGTCAGCTGTCCGTGAGGGCCGAACAGACCTTTACGTTCATACCCTGGCCTCTTCTACCAATGAACAAATAACAAAGGACCTTGCCGATGACCTTAATCCACGGTTTATTAACAAAGATGAACAAATTATTTTTAGTTCAAACCGAAGATCTGACAGTATTGAATTCTCTGATGCTATTGATCTTTCCACTATTACTCCAACTTACAAACTGTATATCTACGATTACAAAAACCATTCACCCGGTCTCTTCAACCTGAGTGAAAAAAATTATATAAATCAATACGAACCCAGTGAAGTGGGCCATAATAAATTTATATACCTGAGTGATAAAAGCGGAATTTATAACCGGTACCTGGCCCGTTTCGACAGTACTATCAGCTTTGTGGATACTACACTGCATTATCGCTACTACACCAAAAGTTATCCCGTTTCAAATTATTCCCGGAATATTCTGGAAGAAGACATACTGCCTGAAAAAAATAAAGTTGGAGAGATTGTATATTTCAACAGACGTTACAATATTTTTCACCATGACCTGGAAACCATTAACCTCAACAGCGAAGTGCAAACCACCCCCTTCAGAAAGGAACTTACTTCTGAACTTGAGATACAGGATAGCCTTGAGCAAATAGAGGCGAAGAAAAAAGCTGAAGCAAGCGCTCCCGGTGCCGTTACTTTAAATGATGTTCTGGAAAAGGATACTATTCTGGGTAAATCGATGGTGATTGACATCAACCATTATGTATTCGAACAAGAAAAATTTGATTATTACAACAAGAATATTTATAAGGATAAAAAACTGGTAAATGCTGAGGATACGGTAAAATCCCCGGGCCTTCCCCGCATAAGGATCTATGAAACGGCATTCTATACTAATTATATGGTGAATCAGGTAGACTTCAGTTTTTTAAACACTTCTTATCAGGCATTCACCGGAGGAGCAGTGTATTACAACCCAGGTTTTAATATGCTGTTTAAGATTGGCACAAATGACCTTTTTGAAGATTACAAGTTGATTGGGGGTGTACGTTTCTCAGGTGATTTTGACAGCAATGAATATTTGCTAAGTTTAGAAAACCTCAAAAAACGAACCGATAAACAAGTGCTACTCCATCGCCAGGTATTTAAAAACGGCACACAGGACGGTCATTATTTTAAAACTACAACCCATCAGGGTTTCTATATGCTCCGTTATCCTTTCAGTCAGGTTAAAGCAATAAAAGGTACAGTAAGTCTGCGGCACGACCGCACAGTGTTTCTTTCTACCGATCTGAACAGCCTGGGTGCTGCCGATATTCATAAATTATGGGCTGGTTTGAAAGGTGAATTTATTTATGACGACACCCGGAAGCTGGGTATTAATCTGTATGACGGAACCCGTTATAAAATATTTGCTGAATATTACAAACAGCTCAATGAAGGACATTCTGACCTCTGGGTCCTGGGAGCCGATTTCAGGTATTATCTTCCCATCCACAGAAACCTGATCTGGGCCAATCGTTTTGCAGCCAGCACCTCATTCGGACACAGCCGTTTAATTTACTACCTTGGAAGCGTTGATAACTGGATCAATATCTTTCCTACCCGCGTGGCTACTTTTAACCAGTCGATACCAATAGATCACAGAGAAAATTATGCGTACCAGACGCTGGCAACCAATATGCGGGGCTTTTCTCAAAATATAAGAAACGGGAACAATTTTGCTGTAATCAATAGTGAGATTCGCTGGCCCATCATCAAATATTTTGTGAACCGCCCCATGAGCTCTAATTTCCTTGCAAATTTTCAGGTGATTGGTTTTTTTGATATAGGTTCAGCCTGGACAGGCCTTACCCCGTATTCAGGGAAAAATGCTTACGACCACACGCTTATTCCTGCAGATGGAAACGGAAATCCGATTACAATTATCCTGGATTCAAATGATGATCCCATCGTGGCTGGTTATGGTGGCGGACTTCGTAGTCAGTTGTTTGGTTATTTTATAAGGCTTGACTGGGCATGGGGCATCAGAAACAGGATTATTATGCCGCGGGTTTTTTATTTATCACTTAATCTTGATTTTTAGTATGGGACTTACAACTTTACTTTTACTAATAATCACCGGACTGCTGGCAGGATTTGTCGGTGGGGCAATGGGTGTCGGTGGCGGGATTATCATAGTTCCGGCACTGGTTTTTATTTTGGGTTTTACTCAACACGAAGCCCAGGGAACTTCACTTGCAGTGCTACTTTTCCCTATCGGAATACTGGCGGTAATTAACTACACCAAAAGTGGTTATGTTAATTACAAATATGCAATCATTCTGATTCTGGCCTTTGTTATCGGCAGCTATTTCGGATCTGTAGTATCCGTGCACCTCCCCGACAGGATACTGAAAAAAGCATTTGGAATTTTAATGCTAATCGTGGGAATCAGGATGGTTTTCGGCAAGTAAAATTTATCCGCCTTTTTTTTTAAACCAGGAATTTATCAGATAAACTGAACAATATAACTGAATATGGATTTAAAAGAACAAATAAGAACGCTGGCAGACAAATATTTTGAAGATATTGTAAACCTGAGGCGCCATATTCATGAAAACCCTGAGCTATCATTTCATGAATATAAAACTTCAGCCTATGTAAAGGAAAAGCTCAATGAATATGGCATTGATAATATAACGGAAGGATTTGTGAAAACGGGCCTGCTGGCTGTTATAGAAGGCACTCGCGAAACCAGTAAAAAGACTATTGCTTTAAGGGCTGATATGGATGCACTGCCGATAACAGAAACCAATGAAGTAGCCTATAAATCAAAAAACGAAGGCGTGATGCACGCCTGCGGACATGACATACATACGGCATCATTGCTGGGTACTGCGAGGATAATAAACAACATCAGAACTGAATTTGCAGGCAGAATATTGCTGATTTTCCAGCCGGGAGAAGAATTATTACCCGGAGGTGCAAAGCTGATGCTTGAAGAAGGCATCTTTAATCATTACAGGCCGGAAGCAGTCATTGCACAGCATGTGTTACCTGATATGGATGCTGGTACAGTCGGATTTAAAAGTGGAATGTACATGGCTTCCAGTGATGAGATCTACCTGACAGTGAAAGGGAAAGGCGGCCACGCTGCGTTGCCTCATCTATCCACAGACACCGTTTTAATGGCCTCGCAGATAATAGTTAGTCTGCAACAAATTGCAAGCAGAAATGCAAACCCGGCAATCCCAACAGTACTGAGCTTTGGAAAGATTGAAGCCAACGGGGCAACCAATGTAATTCCCGACGAGGTGAAAATAACCGGAACTTTTCGTACCATGAATGAAGAATGGCGGGCGGAAGCACATCGCAGGATTGAACAAATCGCCCAATCTGTGGCATATTCTATGGGAGGTAGCTGTGAGGTAAATATTGTAAAAGGGTATCCATTTCTGGTAAATAATGAAACCGTTACTTCCAGGGTAAGAAAAGCTGCTGAAGAATACCTGGGAAGAAAAAAAGTGGTTGACATGGATATCCGTATGACGGCAGAGGATTTTGCCTATTTCACCCAGGATTACCCCTCCACCTTATTCCGGCTGGGAGTTAAAAATCCTCACACACAGAATATCAAGCATTTGCACACATCGGGTTTTGATGCGGATGAGCAGGCATTGAAAACAAGTATTGGAAATCTTGCCTGGATTGCTGCATCATATTTGAATAATACCTGATAACTTCCGGCAAATCAGAATTTCCGGCTTTCTGTAATCTTATTTATATCGCTTTAAAATTACTCATTTTTGAACCGGTATGTTTTTTTTTATTAATAAAATGGATTTAACTTTGCAGCTAAGTAATTATTTTTCTAATTAAAATTATAATAAAAAATGGCTTACGTAATTAGCGACGATTGTACTGCTTGCGGTACTTGCATAGACGAATGCCCTGTTGAAGCGATTTCTGAGGGCGACATCTACAAGATCGATCCTGAACTGTGCACTGATTGTGGCGCATGTGCAGATGTTTGTCCTGTTGAGGCTATAAGCCCTGAATAATAGGTCATTCGCAATAAAATTAAATGAAAAAGCCTGCCTGTAAAGACGGGTTTTTTCATTTTTATACTATTGCATCCGTTATATCAATAATTTTTGCCTAATCTTATTTTTAATTTTTCAGATGCGTTATTTCTTTGTGCGCTTCATGCAATTCTTCTTCCAGTATTTTTACACGCTCTTGTGATTCATCAAGCATCCTTTTCAGATTATCCGACTTACGGCCCGCCTCTTCCTGGGTTGCCTGCAATTCTTCAAGGTTCTGTTTCATCTCTTCCTCCTGTGAGGCCAGTTCTTCTGCCTGTATTTTAGTCTTTTCAAAAAGCTTTGACGTTTGTTCATTTACCCTTACATTATGTACGGTGGAAGCAATATTCTCTGCTGCTTTTTCAAGAAAATCAACCTGGTAAGAATCAAATGCATTAAAAGAAGATATCTCGATAACACCGTAAAGCGCATCATTCAGCAATATGGGAATTAGTATCAGGCTCGATGGTTCTGCCTGTCCCAATCCCGAGGTTATTTTCATGTAATCGTCCGGCAGGTCTGTCATCATGATTTTTTCCCGTTCCAATGCACAACGACCAATCACTCCTTCACCAAATAAAAATTCTTTATGAAGATACTTTCGCCTGTCATAAGCAAAGGCAGTTTTTAATTCCAAAACAGGCTCCTCACCGTCCTGCTCTTTTACCAAAAAAAGCCCTCCCTGTATTCCTTGTACACTTTTCACCAGATGACGCAAAATATTTGAATAGAAATCGGAGAGCTTATCAGTATTGTTACGCAGTACAACGGTCAAATCAGAGAGCTGTTGCATGACATTGCTGCGTTTCTCCTCTTCTTCCTGCTGATTTTTTGTTTGCTCAGTCATTTCTTTGAGGTTATCCCGCATTGTAAGCAGCGCAGTGGCAAGTTTCCCCTTTCCTTCAAACTGAATCTTTGAATTAAAATTATTCCTGCCCACTTCTTCAGCGAACAGAATGGTCTGTTTCATAGTACCTCCAAGCCTTTCTATGCCTCTGATAATCTCTCCTATTTCATCGTTGTCCACCACATCAAAAGCCTCCGGAAATTCATATTCACCAATGGCCAGTACATCAATATTTTTCTTCACTTTTTCAATTGGATCGGTTATTCTGTAAGCTACAAAATTGGCAATGATCAGCGCTATAAACACGCCAAGCACAAATAGAATTGCACTTTGCCAATATACACGGGTTAACACACTATGCCGGTTTTGAATAAGTATCTCCTGCATGGTTAGAATCTTACCGTCCAGCAAACCGAGCAAAGTTTCTGTTTGCTTATTCAGCATAACAAACCTCGAAGTGATCGCAGATAAATTTTTATGCCCATCTGACAGACCATCCTGAATATTGGTTCCAGTTAGCGCAGCACTGTATTGTGCCAAAACAAGTTTTAAATCATTCAGATTATTATTTAACTTCTTTTCCCAGGTAGTAACATCAAAGGCCGGCAACAAGCCGGTTTTCAAATAATTGCAAAGGGTGTCGGCAACCTGGTTGATTTGATTTTGTAAATGGCCAAAATCTGACTTCACTCCCTTTTGCCTTCCTGGTGAGGCAAAAATTGCAAGGTTCTGTTCCTGAACCAACCTTGCCAGCTCTGCTGAATTATTGTGCAGACAGATCAATTGGTCCAGTTTATCATCAGTCTTATTTAACCTGCTAAAAGAAACAAGTTGTACAATAAGGAAAATAAAGAAAAATAAAGAAACAAAAAGAAAGGCCAGATAAGTTTTATGGCGAATACTCAGATTCTGATTTAATTTATTAACCAGAGGATTGAAGTATAAAGATTTGAAAATTCCCATAATTACCAACTAAAGTAAACAAAAAATTATTCTCTAAAACACAACACTTTGTACTGACATGAACTCATATTCTATGAGATGATATTCAAATTTAGCCCCTGTTTCAAAATATCAATACACCTTTATTGAATTACTTTGACCGGGACATCTGAATTTTAATAGTTAATGAATACTTAAATTACTATAAATTAACACGATTCATAAATTAAACGATATAGCATTTTTCTTATTTGGGAATATGGTATATACCGGCATTCATTAATTGCCCGACAAATATAGTGGTTATTTTTCCTTAAGCAAGAGGTACCCTAACAGCTAAAAGTCTAATTATGAGCATTTGACAGTATTTGCACACAAACGTTCATTAGTTCTTTACACGCACCTTAATCCATTTTATAAAATAAATTTCTAAGATATAATATTAAAAACCTCTATAATTATGGCTTCTGACCATCGTGCTGAAAATAATTTATTTATGTTGCCTGAAAATATTATATCCACCTTTAGACTTATTTATACCACTTACAAATTAAAAAATTCCGGTTTTTTTATATTCCAATAGTCAATTAGTACTATTTAGTGTCTTTCCATAATGTACGATACCTGCGTTATTGTAAAAATTTTAATTCCTCATATACATTAGTATATAAATTAAAATTTTCACATGCCCCCGTTTTGAACGGGACAGGCTTTGTTCTCGAACATTTTGATCCAGACACTTTTGTTGATTGACAGACTCTATTTAGCTTCAGTTTTTTTACCCACAATATTTTTACCTGAATAACAGTGGAGTACAACCCGTTCATTACTGGTTTTAAACTAAAATTAGTATCATTTAAAGACATTTTACACCAACCATGCAACAGAGTTGAAATATTTTAAGGATATTTACATCTGTTTTTCTTATTAAAACGCCGGGTTAATTATTATAAAACGAACCTATATATCCTTTCGATGAATATTCAAAACAGTTGGTTATCAATAATATTCTCTTTCCTTCCGAATTCACCACCCAATGGATAATCTGAAATTAAATAAGCAGCCAGGTGCTTACTCATATACTGTTTACAGGGAAACAAACATACCCATCAATACTGGCTAAATGGTAAGAATCAAAAATATAAACTAATAATCCTAATATTAAAAAATTATGAGAAAATTCTACCGAATATTGTTGATCTTTGCGATGACTGCGCCATTCATTGCTGCCGGCAATGCGCAGGGTCCAATTAAACCGACAGGTTTGCTGGGTTTTGATGAAATAATCCGCATACAGCACGAAGGCAGCGACGGCATTAAAATACAGGCCGCAGAATTGAAACCCGGCTACGGTGCTTATGATGTAAGCAACAGGTTACGGTTTATGCCTCAACACACCCAAAGCCCCACCTATACCAGCAACAAACAAGTGGATATTATCGCCGGTGATTTCACAGGTGGAACAACAGATAATTATATTTATGCCTACCGGGATGCATCCTCTTCAGTTGGCATTGTGATTCCACATATTGATACAGCCGGCACTTACACCGATCAGACTGATTTCAGCATCACAGGAACCCCGGTTCAGACAAAGATGCTTGGGAAAGGTGATATCGACGGAGACGGTAATCTTGAATTCATAGTACTTTATGAACAAAGTACCGGAACCAGCGCTGCTTTTAACCTGTATAATGTTAATAAAGACCTTACTGTAAATAAACTAACCACTATTGATGATGAATCCTTTGAATCAAATATTTCTTTCTATTTTGCAGATTTTGATGGTAATGGGGATGATGAACTGGTAGTTGGATATAAATCTTCATCACCGGAAAGTGGCTATTACCTCAAAATTTATGATTTTGATGCTTCAGGGAATGCTGTCCCAAAGGCAAAATTAAAAGTGCCCCTCACAGGGGAAGCAGCCAATTATAAGAATGTTTCCATTGCCGCCGGTGATATTGACGGAGATGGTTCAGCAGAAATTGTAGCTGCGTTTGGAGAAATGGATCCATGTGGTGGAACCGGTTGTGATGATACATTTCTTTATCCCTTTGACGTTATCGATGATCCAGGCACCAATACTGTCGATCCGATGGAAAAGATTGTTTTCCATAGTGAATATGAAACACCAACACATTTATCCGCCAATGAACTAAGTCCGCTTCTTCTGAAAGCCGGTGACCTGAATGGGGACAGTATTTCAGATATTGTATTGTGTGGCAGTTACGGACTGGAGGTTTACGGCACAGTTAACAATACCCTTCAACTGGAGAAAAAAGCCACAGGCGTAAATTATACTGATCAGCAGGGATATTCTTACGACTTTATGGACATTGCAGATATAAACGGAGACCACCGGCAGGATGTGGTTGTACTTGATCACTTTTTTTCACAGGAGCCGGGTGGTAACCAGTATTTCACGCTGGCTGCCAGTAGCTACGACAAAGATTTTAAGGCAACAACCTTGTTCAACCAGACATATATTGATGAAATCTCAAATGGTGGTGGTAATACTGACCGCCGGAAATATGCGGTTGCACTGGGAGATATAAATGGCAACAGTTTCCGGATTGGAGAAGGTAAACATTATCGTAAAACAAATATTGTACAGCCTTTGGTAATCCTGAATGCCCCACCCACCCACTTTGATGTCCTGGATGACAATGTATATGACCTCAACCTGTGTTACAATGATAACCTGGCCAATTGCGGACAATATGCCACTTACCTTAAATCAACTTCCGAGACTAAAATGGTAAACACCACGATTAACAGCGACTGGGGCGTAAGTTCAACACTGAGCGGAGGCGCTTCATATTTAGGAGTCGAGGTTAAGGCATATATGACCGGATCGTATGGTGAAAAATTTTCAAAAACCGATGAAGCCACCAATACCATTAGTATAAAAACAGAGATCAAAGCCTCAGGTGATGATCTTATTTATGCTACTGTTTGTGATTATGATATTTGGGAATATCCGGTATTCGGCAAGAATAATGAGCCAATGGGAAATGTAATCGCCCTGGTTCCCCAGTTAACTGAAAATCGCTGGTTTCAGAGTAAATCGAGGAGTGCCGACATGTATATACCTAAACATGAGGTTGGTAACATTTTATCCTATACACCTTATATCAATCTGGCTGACAATCCTGATAGTTATGAAAAGATTAAAGGTGATTACACTGGCGGAGACAGTTATGACCTTGACCAGAGCTCTGACATTAATTACGATGTAAATTATTCAAAAACGTTTACCAATTCCCAAACCCGTGAAAATGATATCGGGATGGAAGTTGGCGGATCAGTTAGCGGATGGGGCATGGAAGTAAGTGGCTCAGCAACCTACAACAAGAGTGAGATCAGTACACACTCCACTACTGTTGAAAGTGATATCAATATCAATGTTCATCTGGGACCGATCGACCGCTCGCTAGGAGAAGATAATTTTAACGTAACGCCCTATATTTACTGGGCAAAGAATGGTGCGTTGGTGGTTAATTATGCAGCCCGGGCCATACTTCCGGGAGCAGGAACCACCCCAACCTGGTGGAGTGCTAATTATGGTCAGAAACCTGACCCCACGCTAATTTTACCCTGGCGTCTTGATCCTGAGAAAGGACTTGCACTGGAAGATGAGGCCCGCCGTCAGCAGACCAAATCACTGCTTTTCAGCCCCTCGGAACCTGTCGATGGCGATACCATAACCATCACCGCCTATATCCACAATTTCAGTCTGAAAGAGACCAGTGATCCGGTACAGGTTAAATTCTACATGGGCGATCCTGCCAATGGAGGCACTTTGCTGACCGATATTACCGGAAACAGTGAGTTTCAAACTTCAGAAGCGATACCTGCACAGGAATTTCGCACCGTAAGCATGCACTGGAAGGTTCCTGAAGGCAGTTCCTCGTTCCCACGTATTTATGTAGTCATTGATCCGGATAATATGATAGATGAGATTCATGAAACCAATAATACAGGCTGGGCCGTGCTTGGCAAATCAATGGGAAATCCGTCTAGTGGTATTTTTAATACCAAAGTGGATCAACAGCAAAGTTTGATGAAAATCTATCCTAATCCTGTATTTGATTATACAGAAATCCACTATAAAATGGAAAAGAGAGGGAAAGCTGAAATCCAACTGTATGACCTGCAGGGCCGGTTATTGAAAAATATCATGAGTGCACCAAAAAATGCGGGGGATAATTACCTGAGTGTGAACCTGAACGAATTAGCCCGTGGTACTTATCTTATAAAGTTCAACTCACCCGGACATGAAGAATACCAAAAAATAATGATCGTAAGATAGGATTGTAAAAAAAGCCCGGGGTAACAAGCCCCGGGCTTTTTTTTACAAAAAGTTTTTACCGCCGATAGGCACTTTTAAGTTTTTTTACCTTAGCTGAATAAAATACCGGCAGCTTCTCTGATGGCTCTGTACAGTAAAAGATTTTCAATCCATTCTCTCTGAAATAGGGATTATTGATCCGGTGAATTTCCTTATAGTTTTTGAAAAGCTTGTCAATATCTCCAATTTCGCTGTTAACATAAATCATTGAAGAAAGATGTATGCTGTCAGGGGCCCAAAGCAAAAAATTATCACTAAATGAAACCGGTGCAGGCAAA
Organism: Bacteroidales bacterium; assembly: GCA_035638655.1. Classification (GTDB taxonomy): domain Bacteria; phylum Bacteroidota; class Bacteroidia; order Bacteroidales; family DASQZP01; genus DASQZP01. The sequence goes on along the minus strand of DASQZP010000962.1, from coordinate 1,689 downwards.
TCATATTTTTTCCCATAAAAAAGTAACGCTCCGGCCTGTCCGTAATTTTCTGCATATATTCCGCAATTGGATTTTACAGAATCCGGCAACTGTCTGTAAAATTTGGCCACACTATCTGCAAGCTCTTCCCATCCGGTCATATCGGCATAATCCTGTGGAATATTATGGATATTACCATCTTCCCATCTGTTCACTGACATAGCCATAGGAGCAGTATATGCAGCCATGTCAGCATGATTTAAAACAGGTAATCCAATGGGAATCATTGGCAACGACACAAGGATCATGAAAATGAATGTTACGGCCCGGAAAGTTTTATTGAAATTCCTTTCAACTACCACCGCTCCAAAAGCAAAAAGTACCGGATATAATCCAAGTGTATAATAGGATTTCCCTCTCAACAGCAGAAGCAGGAGAATAACAATCAGATAAAGAAAGGCTATGACCCTGAATTCTTTATATTTTTTACTTATAAGCAACATAATCAGTCCGGCAAGCCAGATAATAAGAGCTGGCAAATTCATCATAAACTGGTCCGCCAGAAAATTAAATACAGTAACATTAACAAGCTGGTTTTGTTGCAATTCTGCCATATGCTTAACCACTGGCCAGTTGTGTTGGAACTGCCAGATAAGATTGGGAAGGATAATTAACAGACTAACGATACTACCAATAAGGAAATACCTCGACAGGAAAAGTTTCCATTTCCTGCTAATCAGCAATCCAGGCAGGGCTCCGGCTATAAAAAATGCAATTGAATATTTATTCAGAAAGGCAATGCCCCATACAATGAAAATCCACAGCCATAAACGGGGATTCTGCCGGTTGATCATCCTGATAAGCAGATAACCTGACAGCAACCAGAAGAACTGATTAAATGAAACTGGTTGGAAAAGCGTGCCGGTGCGTAAAAAGGCCACTGAAGTAATATAAGCAAGACCCGCCATCAGAATTGCAAACCTCCCACCTTTCAGTTCTTTTACTATCAGGGATATCACAATAACAGCCAGTGATGTGTTTATCGCCGGAAAAATGCGTAAAGCAAAGGCAGTATTCCCAAACAGCCAGGTACCCAAACGCGCAAAAAATGGTGTTAAAGGTGGTACTGAAGTATATCCCCAGGCCGGATGCTGACCAAGAGAATAGTACAGTAATGCATCCCGGTGAAGTTCATACATATTCAGGGTAAGCAGATGAATGATCAGGGTAAGTCCGGCAAGGAACAGGATAAGCCACCAGTCGTTTATAAATATTTTATTATTCACCATAACAGAAAGAATTAGTTCACATTACAGTCCACATCTCCCGTTCTTTACCTTGTTTTATTTTACTGTTTTCGCAGATACTGTCTGGCTCTCAGTAATTTTTTTGGCATGTACCAGGGCTTTTTCAAAATTAGAAAAGATATTTGCTTTTCCAATCAGAAAAGCTATTCTGTTTTTCTCCAGTTCCTTTCTTACCTCATCCTGTACACCGGATAAAACAAGTTTAACACCAGTATTATTCAGATATTCTGCCGTTTGCTTCAAATTCTGAATTCCGGTTGCATCGATAAAAGGTACGTGTCGCATTCGCAGGATAAGGACGCGTGATGAACTTTCAATATTACGCAATGTCTCCTGGTATTTACGGGCAGCAGCAAAGAAAAAAGGCCCGCTTATCTCATAAATATCAATGCCGGCTGGTACA
>DASQZP010000961.1:0-5209 GCA_035638655.1 Bacteroidales bacterium | reverse complement strand
TATCGTATTGCCGGCACATAAAATGCCATATACAACCCTTCCAGCTGAACCATGTCAAAATGCTCTTTTCTCAGGAGTGTTTCCAGTCTTATTCTGTATCCCCTGTTGTAAAAACGTACCCCGTTGTAGGGCAAAACAGAAAACAACAGGTTCGTTAGTGCATGCCAGGGTTTAATACGCGTATCAATAAAGTAAGTTATAAAACGAATAGCGGGGTTATTGAATGAACGGACAGTTTGAGCATCCACAAAATGTTTTGGGGTATTGATTGCAAGTACTGTCACCTGGTTTCCTTTCCCGGCCAGTCCTTCCGCAAGTGAGGCTGTTGCTATTGATCCGCCATCAACAGGTGGCCACGGCACTTTGGGTGTCAGAATCAGGATATTCATCAGCGTTCATTTTTCACTTTCAGAAAAGGAAAAAGTTTTAGCATGAACATTCTGATCTTCTTGAAAAAGCTCAAATACGTATCAATATTCATTATGGTGGAATCGGTTGTTGCTTTATAGGTGAGAAAAATACCCAATGGCAATAGAATAAAGGAAGAAAGCCACATGCCTTCAGGAGCATTCCAAATATCTTCACGAACAAATTTTTCTCCCGAAAGTGAGATCACATAATACAATACGAAGAATAATACTGAAACAACCACCGGCATACCCAGTCCGCCACGCCGGATAATAGCTCCCAGGGGTGCTCCGATAAAGAAGAAGATAAAACAGGCGAAAGAAAGCGTAAACTTCCGGTGCCATTCAATCTGGTACCGCCTCAATCTTTTGATCTTGTTTTCAACTGTTGTTTCTTCAGAACCGATGTAGCTCTTTGCCGAGCGGGCAAAAGACAAAGCCTGTGAGACGGCTCTTTGCTTCTGTGTAATTGTAAAATTATTGTAGAGGCTATCATAATTCAATGTAACAATTACCGGTGTAAGTGCAGTGTCTCGCCGGAATCGCTCCATACGGCCTGTATAATTGCGTTCCCGCTTAAAATAACTGGATTTGGTAAGCATATTCCGGAAGTTCTTACGGGTATTTTTGAGTTCACCTTTCAGCGAATCATTGGCATGTTGCAGCTGATCAAGGTTCATCATGGCATAATGACTCTTAAAAAGCGATTCATCAGTTCGTTTCAGTCCAAACCCGGTTAATTCAAGAAAAATAATTTCTTTTTCAAATTTATCCCTTCGTTCCGGATAGGTCTTTTTTCTTCCACGATTCGACTTATCAGGCTTGAGTTCAACGTAAGTGGCGCCATTATATAATGACACCATCAGGTATTGTTCATCACCAGTCATGCGCATATACCCGCTGTCGGCCACCGTCACACTCACATTACCCTCGTTGGCTGTATGGTCGTAGATTTTGATATTCTTCAGCAGGTTTGTTTTGGGATCTTTCTGTCCGATCTTAATGCTGTATCCTTCAATCCCATTATAAAAAGCACCCGCTTTTATCTGAAGCTCGGGGCGCTGCTGCTGCACATCGTACAACAGCGATCGCATTTTCAGGTTGGAGACCGGCATGATATTATTTGAAAAAAAGAAAGCAGCTACAGATACAAAAATAATAAAGATAACCAGGGGCATCATGATCCTTTGCAAAGAAATACCGGCGGCTTTGAGTGCAGTAAGTTCATAATTCTCACCCAGGTTCCCGAAAGTCATGATGGATGCCAGCAGGATGGCCAGTGGCAGGGCCATAGGAACAAGACTCGCAGAAGTATATACCATCAATTTTGATATGACAATGAAGTCCAGTCCCTTTCCGACCAGGTCATCGATGTATTTCCAGAGAAACTGCATCAGCAGCAGGAACATGACAATAAAAAAGGTCAGGAACAGCGGCCCGATGAATGATCTTAATATAAATTTATGCAGCTTTTTCACTTATCCGGTTTTACTTTTAAACGTCTGCAAAAGTAAGTTATTTTGGTGAAAGAGGTTTTAAAGAGGGGTGTTTTTTCCTCTTGCGGATTTTTGGCCACTGCACCCTGTCAGTAAGGAGAAATTCAGGTTTATTATCCCAAATAATTATTATTGCTGGTTAAATCCCCAGGGCATGCTTGAGTTCGGATATTTGTGAATCCCAAAGATCAACCGAATCAGATTGCTCATCCTCATCGGCAAAATCGGTAATAACGAGTGCCACATCTCCGGTAAGTTCATGCACTTTAATAGTAAATTCGAAGTAAGTATCCTCTTCCTCATCATCAACCCAGTGAAAACGGATACATTTGTTTTCCTTTTTTGAGATCATTTGGGCTTGTTGTTCAGAACCATCCCAGAGAAAAGTAAAAACATCATCTTTTACATTCACATCATCGGCAAACCACTCTGCCAGACCTTCCGGTGTACTTAAACGGGGGAATAAAACTCCTACCGAAGCGTTAAAAGTATACTCAAGTTCAAATTTCTGTTTCATTTAGTCAGTTTTGATCAATAAATATCAGCGATATATATCCTTTTTAAGGAATGGATTCAGGTTTTTACTCAAATTCATACTATCCCTTGTCTCTTCAATAAAAAAAATGCGGATACTCAACCGCGGTGAAGTAACTTTTTGGAACTTATGAATTACCATATTTCCGCAATATAGAAAAAAAACTGAATTAAAAAAACTATGCAACAGAAATGATTTAAAGAAAATGGTTGTCAAAACTTTACAACTACACAGACCAGTCGATAAAAAATAGCAATAAAAATGACCGCTTCATTTTTTTGAATGCACTTTCGATTATAAAAATATAAATACTATATTTGCACCTCGAAAATACGGCGAGGTAGCTCAGATGGTTAGAGCGCATGATTCATAATCATGAGGTCGCGAGTTCAATTCTCGCTCTCGCTACAGAGAGAAAAATTAAACCTCAACCCGGTGATAACCGGGTTTTTTTTTGGCTTGAAAGCCATCATCAGGCTTGCATGAATGATGGATGAAAGCCGAAAAAAAGACCGAAGGGGAGGTTTAATTTTTCGGCTATGTAAAGCACCCCCCCTAAAGAATCACCGCAAGGTAATTCTCGCTCTCGCTACAGAAAGAAAAATCAAAGCCCGGTGTTAGCCGGGTTTTTTTGGCTTGAAAATGGGTGACAAAGTAACAATCCTTGCCTTTGGATTGAGCGGGGGTCTGGTGTGGGCAAGGATCACGACCAGCCTGTGGCTCAGCCTGTGGGAGTGGAGTAACTAAAGAGACAAGGTGACAGAGGCGGTTTGCGTTTTAATAATTTGCCGGTAAACTACGCAACTTCTATATCCTCTATATCTTCTACAACCTCTACATCCTCTACAACCTCTACATCCTCTACAATCTCTACATCCTCTACAACCTCTACATCTTCTACAGCATTTATTTCCTCTACCTCCTCTACAGCCTCTCCAGCCTCTCCAACCTCTCCCTCCTCTCCATCCTCTACCTCCTCTACCTCCTCTACCTCCTCTAAAACCTCTCCCTCCTCTCCCTCCTCTCCCTCAACGAACAGCATGTCCGCACCAGGCGGGAGCCCAATGGGGGAGCACCTTCAGGAGCGATACATTCAAAAAATTTTGATGAATATAAATTATTATCGTATGTTTATATAAGTTTAGATGTTAAGAGGGAAAGAATTAAAATCTGAAAGAAAATATAATCTGGTAATATTCTGTCTTAAAATAAACTCTCAATTATGAAAAGAATAAAAATAGTTAGCTTTCTTATTATCTTAATTCCCGGGATAACATTTTCCTAAAAATATGAATATGTACCTTTTCCTGATTCTGCAGCGATCTGGAGTGAGGCCTATCAACCGCCAATTGATGCTTATGGTAATTTTCCGCCACCTATATTTGAACGTTTTGCTGTGAATGGTGAGGATACAATTATAAATGATATTATCTATAAAAAAGTGTTCATTTTCCATGACACTGTTTTTAAAAAATCAGAAGCTACATATATTGGTGGAATCCGCCAGGATCTAAATAAACGCGTTTATTATAAGGGAGACACAACCATTCATGATTTCAAACCGATGAGCATTTTATATAATTATGATGAGATAGTTTTATTTGATTTCTCTGTTAATGTTGGAGATACTATTGAAAATATTAATTGTAATCGGGATATGGATTATTTAGTTGTAAGTAAAATTGATACAGTTCTCATAAATAATACACTTAGAAAAAGAATTAGCTTTAACCCAATGTCCTGGGTTAAATGGATTGAAGGAATTGGAAGTATTAAAGGTTTGTTGTTTACTTCAGGAGATTTGCCAACCAATGGTTTAGACAACGACCTGATCTGCTTTAAATAAAATTGAATTCTTAATTAATCAAAGACAAAATACTAAACCAAAAACCTATAAAATGAATAAATCTACTCCAAATTATTTGTATAAACCATTTTACAAAAACTTTTTTTAGTTCAAACTAAAATATACTATATGAAAAAATCTATTCTCATTTTTGCTACATTAATTTGTGGAACAGCATTTGCTCAAAAGGAATTTGCACCCTTTGGGGCAACGTGGTACTATTCAAAAGTTGAAAATTTTGCGGGTGAGGAGGGATATATTAAAATAATCTCTGAGAGAGATACAGTAATTAACAATAAACAATCTAAGATACTTTCTCAGATATATTATAGTAGTAATGGTGACAGGTCTGTTTTAAATAACTTTTATATCCATCAGGCTGGAGATACTGTTTATTATTGGATTGACGATTCTTTTCAAATACTTTACAACTTTTCTCTGAAAAAGGGAGATACAATGATGATTTATTCGAAGGATATTTTATGTCCGGATAATGAAAGTCATTTAGGAGAGATAAAGGTAGATAGTGTTGTTAATATATTAATTAATGGTATAGAACTTAAGAAATTTTATACTTCACCAACGGAAGGTTCAGTTTACAAATATTCAGGTCCCTTCATAGAAGTCATTGGTGGAATTGATGGTATTTACCCTGTAGATACAGGATGTTCTGCTGATGCGTTTCCTGATATTGGCAAATTGCGATGTTATTATGATTCATCATTAGGACATTTTAATGTTCCCGATAGAGTATCCTGTGATAGCCTTTTAACAACTTCAATAATTGAAACCATCAACAACTTAGATGTAAATATTTTTTACTGGCATGAAAGAAAATCATTTAATGTTGACTTAACCAATCTGAATTTACATGGTAAATTTATTATTAAAGTTTATGACATCCAGGGTAGAGAAATATCTATCA
>DASQZP010000960.1:0-2022 GCA_035638655.1 Bacteroidales bacterium | reverse complement strand
CAGCGCAGGTATTCCACATTCACCATATCATCCGTCAGGTAGCCCTGGTCGACAAAAACCGATTTCCATTGTCCGCCCTGCGCTTTGTGACAGGTTACCGCGTACGCAAACTTCACCTGCAGGGCATTAAAAAACGGATCTTTCCTTACTCCTTCATATTGTGCCTTGCGGGTTTTCAGATGCTGATAATCCTCTAATACAGCGTAAAAAAGCTCTTTGTTCTTTTCTGAAGGAAGAGAAGCAGTATTTACCGTCAGCGTATCCAGCATGATCTTTACTTCCATCTCCAGTTCTTTTGTATAATCGATAAAACGTACCACCACATCGGCAAAACGCATTCCAAACAGCTCATACGGATATTTTACAATTCTTTTGATCTCCACGATATCACCGTTGGCAATAAAGTCGATTTCTTCGGTAGTACCTGCCCAGAAATAGTTGTTTTTCACCACCATCAGCAAGTCCCCGGCGGCAATCTCACTCTCCTGCCACAGAATCTGGTTGCGTATTCCCTGGTTAAAGATGTTGGCCCGCTTGTTCGATCGGCACACCACAATATTCTGAGTGATTCCGTATTTGTCATGGGAGGAAGTAAGTGCTTCGATCAGTTCATCACCTCCTATTTTTATAATATCCGGATATTGCTCCACCTCCAGATGAGGCAGCTTCTCATCCCTTTCTGCTATCTGGTTTCGTATAGTGGTAGCATTCATCAGGATACCACTGCCGGTCGATTGCCGTACAATATCAGTTAGTACCACTTCCTGTACCTCATAGCCATACGATTTAAGCACTTCCTTATCGAGGGCCGGACTGATATCCAGCTTAACAGGAGGCAGCTGCGCTGTATCGCCCACAATAATAAGCCTGCAGTTGCGCCCGTTGTATACATAACCCAACAGGTCATCAAGCAGGTGACCCGATCCAAACATGGAGGCATCAGGCGATGTATTGGAGATCATAGATGCTTCATCCACAATAAAAAAGGTTGAGCCATGCAGGTTGCGGTCGGGCACAAAATCACCAAACCCGTCTTTGGACGATCGTTGTTTGTATATCTTCTTGTGTATGGTATAAGCTGCCTCTCCCGAGTAAGAAGTCATCACCTTGGCAGCTCTGCCGGTTGGCGCCATCAGCACCGACTTGATGTGTAGTTCCCTGAAGGTTTTAACCATTGCACTGATCATGGTCGTTTTCCCCGTACCCGCGTATCCTTTAATAAGAAACAAACCCGCATTGTCAGGTTTCAAAAAAAAGTCCGAAAGTTTATCGATTAATACCTGTTGACTGTCAGTAGGAACAAATCCGAGGTGATTATTCAGAATCTTTATTATATGATTTTTTAGCATCTATGTAGAATAAAACCTTTTTATAAAATTTATAATCTAATTTTTTTTTTATTTTTGCAACTCAAACATAAATTAAAAGAACTAAAATGAAAAGAGTAATCCAGATTATTTTAACAGTGGCTATTGTGGTTTTAGGATATCTCATCATCGAAAGTATCATGAAACCCATCCGGTTCAACCGCCAAAAAGATATGCGGTGGAATGCAACCATTGAAAGATTGAAGGATATCAGGACTGCTGAACTGGCTTATAAATCCGAATATGGAAAATTCACCGGTAGCTTTGACACCCTGATTAATTTTGTTGAAGCAGATTCATTCTCAGTTGTAAAGGCAATTGGTACTGTACCCGATTCGCTTACTGAAGCGCAGGCATTGGCACAAAATCTGGTTGTACGTGATACCATTCCCGTGAGCGTCAAGGATTCACTGTTTGGAAAATCTTTTCCTGTGGATTCACTTCAATATGTACCCTATGCCACGGATCATAAATTCACACTGGGAGCAGGTGAAATCGAAACCGGATCAAAAGTGACGGTTCAGGTATTTGAAGCCAAGGTACCAAACAGTATTTTACTTCATGGAATGGATGAGCAGTTGGTCGCTAATTTTAATGATGAGAGAATAAAACTAACCGGTTATGCCGGACTAAAGGTAGGTTCACTCACCGAGGC
>DASQZP010000959.1:0-8387 GCA_035638655.1 Bacteroidales bacterium | reverse complement strand
CTCTACGGAAAGATTTGGTTTTTTCCAGTGCTTTAATCTTTGCTGACAAAGTTTTGATATCGACGAATCCAAAATGGTCTATATCTTCTTTTGTTTGCTGAAGGGTACGGTAAGCGTCAGTGTATTTGCCGGTTTTTTCATAAAGATTAGCTTTATGGATCTGTTGAGCATAATATCTTTGAATAAAATTTTTGTCAGCCGGCAATAGCCTTCTTCTCATTGCGTCCAACTGTAGCCATCTGATAGCTTCCTGTGCACTGGCTGAATCAGGCCACTGATGCGTTCCATTGAAAACAATCAGGTGATTAGGTATTTGGGCTGCGTTGAGTTTTTGTCTCAGGCCGATCATTTCCGGGTAATTCATATCCGCATTTCCCACGGTACTGACATAGGAAAAACTCAGATCGGGACCGGGTTGAAGATTGGATGGAAAACCAGCCCCGCAGGCTATTACTCCCGTTATCATATGTTCTTTAACAGCTAAATAGGTGGCTAATCGGGCTCCTCCGGAGAAACCGGTCAGATAGATACGTTTATTATCGATATGCAACCTGTGAGCTACATCCGAGATCATAGCGTTAACGGCAGGCAATGCTTTTTCTATCGGACCATTTCGGGAGTTATTCGAACCTGCTACGACATAACCATAATGTTCGGCAAACGCTTTGAAAACCTGTACAGGTTTAATTCCTCTGGCAACCGGATCCATGCCAAAGATAACAGGCCATGCTTTATTGGATTCGTAATTGGATGGGATATAAAGGGCATAGCTATAGTGTTGAGGTCCCTTAATAATAACAGTATCAATTACAGATCCATGAGGCAATGAATCAGAAATCTGTGGCCTGAAAGGCAATGATAAAAAAAATAGAAATATTAGATACACAACGAGTGTCCCCTTACAATTTATTTGAAATGCCCTTGATAAATAAGTTATTAATTTTTCGGGAAAAAGATTGCAGTGTCACAGACTGATACAAAATGACTTGCCAAGGGATATAAAAGTGCTTATTTTACAAATCTCATTTTGATGGGATAAAGCTGTCAAAAATGATGCGCCCATAGCTCAATTGGATAGAGCGTCTGACTACGGATCAGAAGGTTGGGGGTTCGACTCCTCCTGGGCGTACGAAAGGAGAACATTGAAGGCCAATGACTTAGAGTTTTTGGCCTTTTTTTGTTAAAGCCCACTAAAATAGTAGAATGCGGATGACGCGCCTGCCGATAGGTAGGGATTAACGCAGATTTTTTATTATCATGACTACGGACCACGGACGACTGACGACGGGAAGTGACTAACTATCAATAACATACAACCATCTAATACGCGTCATTCATTCGGTATTCAGCTTATCTCTTTTATTAGCCACTATAAACATAGAATGACAGCCAGAGCGTATTGAGTTCTTTTTCTTTTCACTTTTTGTCTTTCATTTTTCAATTAAATCTAATATTCATCTACTAATTTCTAATCTCTAACTGTAACAAAATAGGTCTTTTTTGCTCCTTAATATAAAACCATTTTTTACTAAAAGGGGAATTATATGTTTAAATTCAAAAAAAATATTAAGATTGCACACCAGGTACTTTTATTGCATATGAATAAGATTCAAACCATTCAGGAATGGGCCAACTATATGGATTATAATTCTGCTAGGGTCTTTGCTCGTGAATTTAAAAAAGAATTTAATATCCCACCGAACAAGGTGATCATTGAAGAAAGGCTCGGATGTGTAAGGGGAGTTGTAGCTGGGGATATAAATCTCAATGCAACGGAAATATCAATGAAAGCAGGACTTAGTACAGCAAAATCACTTTATAACTTTTTGAGGCGTAACGGAAATATTACACTTACTTCTTTGCGTCAGGAATTAAATTCTTCCGATAATTTAACTTTATAGGAGCAGAATTTCTGATATGTAAATGGAGTATAGTAATGAATAATTGATAGAATTGTTATTCAATCATATACAAATATTATAATTCAACCTATTAGTTACTCTTTGTACTGGTAGTAAGAATGAATCGGAGAATAATTGCTCAATATTTTCACGTAATAATATAGCACTAAGCATGAAAATAATACTAGCTTACATCCACCAATCACGAATTTTATATAAATCTATTATAAGATTATTAGGTGTATAAATAGGTCATTGATTTAAATGAATATAATCGTAAGGTTAAAGTAAGTTATTGAAAAGGATATAGTTAATAATAGTGTTGTAATTATAAAATGAAGTTACCAAAAATTAACAGAATTTTGGTCGGTGTTTTTGTATTGTGCGCCTTCGTGCTAACTATCTTAATTTATCGGAAAGCGTTTGTACCTTCCCGTTCACACGTGAGAACGAAAAACATACCAGATTGGGAATTCTTGCTTCAAAATGCACATCAAGAAGGATCAGTTAATGCTCCAATAAAGCTTATCGAGTTTTCAGATTTTCAGTGTCCATATTGCAAAAAACTGGAGCCGGAACTAAAGAATCTATTGAAAAAATATAATGGGAAAATGGAAATAATTTACCATTATTTTCCTTTGCCAGCTCATCCTCAAGCGTTTCAGGCAGCTAAAGCTGCCGAATGTGCTGCTGAGCAGAACGATTTTTGGAAATATCATGATCTGTTATTTCAGAATCAGACTATATTCAAACAGCAACCTTGGGACAGTCTCGCACGAATTTCAAACATTAGAAATTTAGATGACTTTGATGGTTGTATGAAAGATACTTTAATCGATAAGGTGATAGAAAAAGATATCAAACTTGGGCTTCGCATTGGTGTTGAAGGTACACCTACAATTGTAATAAATGGAAAGCTACTTTTCGGGGTACTCCATGAAGACATGCTCAACCATTTAGTCCAGACAATGCTGAATAATAGTTACAAGAAACTTAATCATTGATGTTAAAAATAACAATGATTAAGAAACGATATTCAGTCTAATTATAATGGTTTTTATTAAAAATTGCTATTTCAATTTTATGAATAATCTCAATATATGAATTAAACAAAGTTTTTAAATGTATTAAAACTAAACATTTATACTTAAAGTTATATGCTATTAAGTATAAATATTAATTAAAAGAAAAGGAGTACTTATGGCACGTATAAAATCTTTTAAAAAAGTTATCATGCATTTATGTGTATATGCATTGCTTATTATAGGAGGCCTAGTAACAGGTGCACTATTGCAACCAGTAGAAGCTAACGTTCAACCAAATTGCCAATTTGGTGATTGTGTCCTAAATACTGGCACTTATGCAGATGGAGCATGTGAAGTTAATGCAAATGCAACATATTGTGTGGGTGGATATCCCTGTACTGATACTAATCCATGCTATTAATCAAAAGATAAAAACATAGCTGCCCAACATTTTTGGGGCAGCTATGATAAGTAATTTTATCTTAATTATTATGACTAAAAAAAATTGTTATAACATATTATTTATTATCTGTTCAATTTTCTTTTATATAAATTGTAGTAACAATAAATCGTCTACAACAATAATGGTACCACAAGAAAAGTACATTCCAAACCATAATTTTAAAAATACTATTATTGTATCTAGGCGAAATAGTTTTAGTAAATCCTCCATAAAAAATAGATCATTAAAGACCTTATATAATTACTTAAAAAATCAAAGTAAATATAGTACTAAAAAACTAAATATTATTTCAAATGTAAATCAAATAATTTCATTATCTAATAATTGGTTTTTAATATTAGATAAATTTGACAATAAGCTCATTGAATATAACATATTGACAGATAGCTTAATTCATATAGCAGGATTTGGAAGAGGTCCAGGTGAATTAAATTTTTCTAAAGATATGGTAAAAGATGGGAATAATATTTACGTAGCCCAAAATATGCAAGTATCACATTTTAATTGTTTAAAAGTTCCTTGTAAATATAGTAGTGCTACTGAATTAACTAATATGCCATACTCATTAGACGTAAATGAAGATTCGCTCATATATTTAAGTAGCAAAATTGTTAAAGGAATAAAAGGACCTAAACTTGATAAAAGCTTAAATGATCTTAAGGCATTACATATGCTTAATCTAATTAATGGAAAGGATCTAGGATACTTTGGTGATACCTATAAAATTAATGGACAATGGATGTTAATAAAACCGTTAATATCAAATGGATTCGTCCGGTTTATACCTAAATCTAAATCGACATTACTAGCTTTTAAACGTTTTCCCCTAATATATATTTATAATAATAACCATAAACTAAGCAAGGTTTATAAATTATCTAATTTTATTACGGGAAAACAAAAATATAACACCATAAGTGGTTCTCTACATGCAGTGATGAAAAATTATAGTCTTATAAAGAATATTATTATTCTAAATAATATGATTATTATAAAAACATTAACAGTAAAAAATGAACATATTAGTAATCATCATTATGTAAGTGATAGTAGATTATATGATTTTTATGTTATAAATATAAATAATAATAAAAATTATCATATAGGTGAATTGGTATTAGATAAAAAAGATCCGTATGAAAATATTTTTTATACAAAGAAAAATATTTTCATTTATAATAATGGATCATTATTCACAGTTAATAAATGGTAATATATTATGAAGTTCAATATTTCATTAATTATCTTTAAAAAAAATATCGTTAAAATATTAATTGGAATCGTACTCTTCTTAGTTGGAGTATATTATGCTCTTAGTACTAATGTTGTATTATTTAATAAATCAAGTGGAACTAAACAAAAAACTGATATTACTAGTTTGGTGAATAGTACATACATTCATTTTATATACATAGGTTCATCTGGGTGTGGATATTGTAATAATCCCAATACAGAAGAAATGATCAAATATATAAAAAAATATTTTTTATATATTGCCCACTCTCATAATTTAAAGTATTTAACTACCGGTATATCTACAGATATTATATCAAGGAATGGTATTAAATTTTTAAATAAGACTGGATATTATGATGAAATAATTAGTGGTGGCAGCTGGTTTAATCTCGGGACTAATAATTATATTTGGAAAGCATTACCAGGAAAAGCAGAAACACCTCAAATATTAATTACATTAATTAAATATCATGTTATGGGTGGAGTAGAAAATATTTCAAATATTAATAGAAAAGAAAAAGTATTAAAAAGGATAGTTGGTATGTATAATATAGAATCATTTTATAAAAAAATAGAATCAAATATGAAAAAACAAATAATATTAAATCATAAATTATTGTCAAAAATAGATAAAAAAAAGAATAAATTATGATTATAAAATAATAAATAAAAAATATGTTTTGTTTTATGATATTCGATTAATTAATAATCTGAAAATTCGATTTTGTATTACTTTTATGTATTCATAAATACAACATATAATTTTTAAATATTAGGACTACTATCTCTAAAAAAAATGATTTTCTATTAAAAACTGCTCTATTACTTTGAGCACCAAACAGATGATCATTATATCAACAATTTTTTCGGGATCAGAATAAATTAGAATGGGTAAGTACCCCATTACCAAATCAGTGTAACATTTTGCCGGTTGAACTATCAATAATAGTGTCAATCTATTAAAATTGTGGAGTTGTCAGTGTCGTTTTCATTTCATATGAAATAGTCAATCATCTACCTAACCCTAAGGTGGCATTATGTTTATAAATACAGAAGGTATTACAAAATATCTGTTTTACATTATTTTATTTCCCACATTATTTCAGCAAGGTTTATTAAACTTTGCATGGGCGTCCGGTGATCCCCTTTTATTGATGACAGCAAAGAGACTCTTTCTGTTGTTGCCTGCACTGGCTCTCATTCTTGGATGCTGGATTACCATTCCGGCTTTCCTTACAGTCATTTTCCGTCATAACCGCCGGGAATATGCCATGACGCTTTTCATAACCTGGTGGGATCTTGGAAAAGCAGTCATCTCATTCTGGGGCGGTATATTCCGCTTTATATTTTATTTTGCGGTGGCTTTACTCGAATTACTGAAAATTATTGTAATTGGAATTTGGTCGGTGCTTCAATCGATTATTATAATGCCATTCCGGCTTCTGGGACAAGCATCGGGTAAGGTCGTCAAATCCAAAATCCCATGGATTGCCGTATTTTTAACAATTTTCTGGGTATTAGTGGAATCCACCATCTTCACATATGTCACAACACCTCTTGTTCTTGATACCCTTTCAAATATCACCGGTGATCAACTGTCAATAGCTTTCATTCGTATTCCTCTTTTCACTTTTCTCTTTTTCATCGTTTTGGGGAGTTACGCTGTCCTGTCGACATTCGTGGATTCGGTAAAGAAAAAAAGTATCTCCCAGATCCTTGGAATTGGTGCTATCGAGATTATTGTCATGTTCGTTGAAGTTGTATTCCTGTACAGGGAATTTGTTGATGCGCTTGTTCCATGGTTCTCCCTTTATGCGGCTCATTTTGAGCCGGGTATGATTGAGATCCTTGCTGTTTCAGGGTTCATGTGGTTTGGAATCCGCAGTTTGTCATGGTTTCTGTTTGCTTCTTACGGGACTCCTACGATCATGTCTGTTATTCAGGGTAAAGGAGTCGAGACAGATAAGAAGACAAGTAAAAGTAAAGCCAAGGAGGAACCTTTTGAATGGGACCTTTCGATCAGTTTTATGGATGCCATGAAGAAAGATGCACAATGGGTACAGGAAAAAGGGGAAGAGCTGCTTGCCGCATTTATGTTGCCCCCGCTCCAGGTTATAGCCGGGGCTATTAATTTCCTGACCTTGCTAATCAGCGGTACTCACTTGTTTGATCTGCCATTTAAAAGCATAGACGATATCAAACAATCCAAAGTTCTCATTGAAACGCTTTCCAATAAGAGTGAACAGTTGGAAGCTCCCGCTACAACAGAATAATGGAGGATCAAATATGAAAAGTAACTATAAGACAATAAAGATCCTGATTCTCACTTCCCTGTTGCTGCTGGCTTCCGGTTGTGGTATGAGCGGACCTCAAAAACCGCGTCTGTCTTTGTTTATCGGTGTGGATATCAGCGGTTCATTCATCAAAAGCGGTTATTTTGATGAATCATTGGATTTTCTGGCACATTACATATATGCACACCTGCACGGTATCGATAAGCTGGAAAAACCTAATGTCTTATTTGTCAGCTCTATTGGTGGTGCCCGCCCGGGTGAAGCCAAGACTTTTTACCCGATTCAAATTTTTGAGAACAAGTCGGTTGATGAAATAAATACGAAGCTTCACGAATTGTTTCCAAAAGACAAACAAAATGATTTTACCGATTTCAATGCCTTCTTTGAACAGGTAGCACAGACTATACGGAACAAAAACCTGGTATTGCGCCCGGTATCTGTTGTCATGGTCAGCGATGGCAAACCGGATATAAAGAAAGACGGCCATACTGATTTTCGCAGCCTCAAACTACACCCACTCGAAAGACTTTCGCGGAATATCACCATCCGGCTGCTATATACAGATCCGGTGACAGGTAATAAATGGGAAACCCTGGTTCCCCGGCGCCGGGTAAAGATCTGGACACAGGATGCCAAAGTCATGACTTCATGGAACGATTCGACCATCTATATTCCCAACGAACCGATCAGCCAGGAAAAACGCTGGGTCGGCTGGGTAAAAGACAACGTTGATTTCGGAGTCAGGGCCCGCCGTGTGGATTAAAAGTCAGCGTGTAATCCTGTATGTTACTAAGCCGATTCCGGATAATAGAATAAGGATTAACAGTTTTTTGCTGCAGATCCGTACTTGAGGATTAGGAGGATTGACGAGAGGGCTCTGCCCGGTTCGGGTGGGGCCTGTCTTTTTTGTAAGTGATTCTTTTATATCCTTTATTTTGTACTTGTACTATTTCTGCCTCCTATTAAATTCTTCATCAAGTATTCACTGCAATTTTGAAAGAATTATCTGGTGTATTTTTTCGATACGTCCCACCGAGATGTAAATAATGTTGGGTCGGTATGCGTCTCAACATTATGTGCTTTTATCTTTCCATGTACTATGCCCGTACATTACCCTTCATTAAAGGGCTAAAGCCTTCATGCTTAAAAAATTCAATTATTTAAATCCCCGGCCTAAAGACCGGGGCAATTAATAGATTTATTATTCTTAAGACAGGGGCCATAAAAATGAATTTTAATAGATTCCAAACTCCATTCACATTGATTACTGAACCCCTCTGTGCCTTTGGAACTTTGGTACTTTGCGCCTTCATTTCTCCATGCTCCATGCTCCATGCTCCATGCTCCATGCCTTCTCCTATAAAAACTGTTCAAGAATTGCAAAAACAAGCAACAGTATAGAACAGACCAGCAGCCAAATGTTCAAAACCTGGTCCTCATAACTTTCCTCATCCCCCTTTTTCCTGCT
>DASQZP010000958.1:0-2791 GCA_035638655.1 Bacteroidales bacterium | reverse complement strand
AAAAAAGTCCTGCAGAAAAATCTTCTGCAGGACTTTTTTTAGTGATGAATTTTTAAATACTATTATCCGGTTGATTACCTAACAAGTGATTAAGAGTTTTGAAAATCAAATTGTTTGCTTCTGACTCTAAAGGTTTGCCTGCTGAAAGAATTACAGGCTGATAGCGAATTGATTTTCTTCACACCCTTTAGGGACGGGGCAAAAGAAGAAAATCAATGGCAATTTATCAGGCAATCATTTTTTTAAATATCAATTAGCGGGCTGGTCATCAAAATAATGGACATACCAGTTATTCTCATCAAGTAACAGTGAATAGATCTGATCACGTTGGCCTGCAGGATATTTGGCAGCTACCTTTTCAGCCAGGTAAGAAGGATCATGGCGTCTTTTGGCAACACGCATCAGATCGTAAAAGCGTTCACCTTCAAAAGCAAGTTCCCTTGCTCTTTCGTCCATAATCTGGTTCTCAAGGGATTTTTGTTTTGCTTCAAGATTATTCGTAAGATTCTTGTATCCTGTAATTTTGTTGGTATATGGGTCATGTATATATTGAATGTTATTAATTCTAATTCCATCATCACCACTACCCAATCCCACACGACCGCGTACTCCCATTTGTACCCTGTCCACATTCGGATCAAAATAACTGCCATCATTTATTAAATTAAGCGATTTAGCAGTATAAGTATGGACCACATCATATTGATCCGGATAAGCCCAATAGGCATATATCTCAGCCATATAAAGGTTTATACCTGCAGCCCGGTAAATGATATAATTGGCATCATTAGAAAATGAGTTTTTACCAAGCGAATATTTTGTTGCTACTGTATCCATTCCTTCCATTATGGCTTTTGAATTACGAACATCTCCCTGAGCACGGAGCATTATCATTCTTTCAAAGTCAGGTCCCATTAATGGTCCTGAATTGTTATAATATAAATAAGAAATTCCATAACCTCTATAAAAATCAGTGGGGATACCGACAAAAGCCATTCTTGTTAAACTAGGATTTGTATTATTTTCGATTATTATCTGGTTTCTCCATACGGTCTCCCATAAATCAATTGCTCTTTTGGTTGGTTTTAGCATATAGGCATGTGATGTTTCCAGGGGTTCAAATAAATTTTGAAAATTATTTTGCTGGAAATAAGTTTTATTAAACCAGATGGTATAAATATGCTCCCGGTTGTCAATTGTAGTAAAAATATTAGACCAAAAACCTCCCTGAAAGCTATTGTCAATCTGATACCTGTGTGTTTCAGTGTTATTTTTAATAACCTTATCAAAATTTTCTGCGGCTTTAGCGTAGTTACCCTGGTTGAGATACATTTGTCCAAGCAGAGAATGCATTGACCACGGGCTCCAGATAGTAATTTCCCAGGTATCATCGTTGTTATCAATATAGTGATTGACACCAACGGCTTTTACCTTCGTTTCCAGTTCGTTTGTGAAATGATCGGTGATCATTCTGGTGTCATAATATTGTTTCTCCAGAGTGGTGTCAATAGCAGAAATTGTATCATTATGATATCCGTCCAGACCGAATATAATATGAACGCTGTCAACATACGGTCCCTTCGAATTCACATATTTTTCAATTTCCTGCATGGTAACCAGTGATTCAGGTATAAAGGGTACTTTCCCATATATTCTGGCAGCATTAAAGTAGGCCCAGGCACGCATACACAAAGCTTCTCCGTATAATCTGTCATAATTACTTATTTCAGTAACTGATTTGTCAGTTACTTCCGGATGATTGGTTTCCAGTACGTTAATGAGATTATTGCAGGCAGAAATAAGCTTAAAGAAATTTTCAGGAGAAGCATATTTATTGGTTTTTGAAATATTGAAATTGTATACTTCTACCAAATCTGCATCTGCATTGGGTGTTATTTTCAAAAGATCACCTCTGAGTTCACCCAGTACCAGAAGCTGCTCAACAAGCTTTTGCTGAAGACCATACATCCCCATTTCAACCGAGCGGTACTCATACCAGTCATCATATAGTTGGCCTTTGGTTATTTTTAATTCCTGGTCCGGGTTCATGAATTTCTCACACGAGGGGAATAAGACCAGTGCAATCATTACCGACCAGAGAATACCCGAATATTTAACTAATTTCTTCATAATTATCAATGTGCTAATTGTTATAATCCAAATTTAATTCCTGCAATAAATTGTCTTGCCTGAGGCATTTGTCCATAATCGACACCCTGATGAATATTTGAATAAGAGTAAGCGAATTCCGGATCATAGCCAAGGTAGTTGGAGAATGTAAACAAGTTATTGGCAGAAACATAGAATTCAGCATTTGTGAACGCAAGGAATTGTTGTGGTATGGTATAGCTCAAGGTTATATTTTTAATTCTTACAAATGAACCGTCTTCAATCCAACGGGTTGAAAAGTCTGAGTTTCCAAGCGGATCTTGCCATACTGCCCTGGGAACATCAGTTTGTTGTCCCTGGTATTGCCATCTGCTGAGTACCTTTGTACTCTGATTTTCGAGCCCATACATTTGCTCATTTTTATAACGTATATAATTAAAAATTTTATTTCCTGATACAAAATATACATTTCCGCTCAGGCTCCATCTTTTATAGGTAATAGTGGTCTGTAAACCGCCATACATATCAGGCATCGAAGAACCGATTACAGTTTTATCATAATCATTGATTACCCCATCAGGAGTACCGTCCGGACCGGAAATATCTTCAAAAATGGCATCGCCGGCCCGGAATGGCATGGCACGATCATTTACCAGACCTGCCTCATTGGCCAGATCGGTGT
>DASQZP010000957.1:0-2780 GCA_035638655.1 Bacteroidales bacterium | reverse complement strand
GGCTCTCAGGAATAAATACTGCTAGTATCAGGAAAACAACCGATGGAAAGGCAGCTTCCCAAAACATCCATCTCCACCCCATTTGCTCGTTCCAGGAGATCATAATCTGCGAGGATGTAGAATTTTCAGGAATTGGATCAGCAATGAGCCAGCTCCACAAATTAGTTTTGAGTGTGGGTAGTGGGCAAGAGGAAGAAGGCAGGAGTTTGAGGCTGTCAAGGAGAATAGTTTACCTCTCTACTCAAACACAATTCCCTGTATTTGTTCGTGGTTTAATTAATAAGGTTACTTAATAGTATCTTCAATCACATCTTGATTAATATTTATTTCCCTTTTTCTGCAGTTGTTCGATTTTTATAATTAATTCTCCTGTTTTTTCAACCTTACATATCCGTGAACATTTATTAACTCTCAGAAGCGCATTGTTACAGGCAACATATTCAATTCCCTCACATCTCATCCATCAGCCTCACGAGCATCATAGAAAAAATATCAACATTTTCGCTGAACTCGAGGAAAGGGCTTCGCCCGGTTTCTTTTTGAATATCTACTCCGTTCTTATAGGGTGTTATATCCAGAATTTTATTGAGACGAATGATCTTATTCCCCAGATTTCCCATAAATATAAGCCTTTTGTTGGTAAGGTAAATATGTCCTGTATCAATGGTCTGCCACACATCTTCTGTCACACGCTGAACTGAAAACCATTTATCGTGCAAACCAAAAAAATACGACTTTAGACGTATCCAACGCACTCTTTTTTACTGTAAATTTGTGGTTTAACACACGCCCATGGCAATTAAAATAGCTTTAATATTATCTGTGTTTTTACAATTTGGCGCAGCCATTATTGCCCTTACCCTGGTCAAAAGAACCATTAACAATATCGCATGGTGGTTAATCTCTTTTGGCTTTCTTTTAATGGCAATCCGAAGAGTACTGGAGATATTCCAGGCCTATAATACACATATCAAAATCACAACTGACTTATTAAGCAGCTGGACAGGTGTTCTTATTTCCTTGGTTATGCTTATAAGTCTTGTTTTCATTAAACGGATTTTTAATATTCAGAAACAAATTGAGGATCTGCGGAAGCAAAACGAAAGCAGGGTCTTGTCGGCGATCCTGAAAACGGAAGAAAAAGAAAGACAGCATTTCAGCAAGGAATTGCACGACGGACTGGGCCCCCTGTTATCGTCAATTAAAATGGCAATTTCAACTGTAGAACGTGACAAATCATACAATGATGAGATAATTGCCAATGCTGACAAACTTATTGATGAATCCATAACTACGTTGAAAGAAATATCCAATAAATTAAGTCCCCATATTTTAAAAAACTTTGGTTTGTACAAAGCCACAAAATCTTTCATTAATAAACTGAACATTACCGACAGCCCGGTCATTCATTTTAACTCAAATATTGAAGACGAACGATTCACTTTTAATGTTGAAGTGGTGGTTTACAGGATAATTTGTGAATTGATATCCAATACATTATCCCATGCCGGGGCTCATAATATTTATATCGATTTACTGAGAGATGAAAACTATTTAGCAGTAAAATACATTGATGATGGAATCGGATTCGAGGAAAAACGGCTTGAAGATGAATTTATAGGGCTGGGCTATTCCAATATCCGTTCAAGAATAAAATCGTTAAACGGAAGTTTTAATATTTTCACAAAACCGGGTGAAGGCATTGAGGTATTCTCCCGGATAAAAATTGACCAAATTGGAAAAACTAACGCTGCTCATAGCTGATGATCATAAACTGTTCAGGGAAGGTATGAGGCTTATTTTATGCAACTTACCTTATATTAGTGACGTTTATGAAGCAGCCAGTGGAAATGAATGTGTCCGTTTTTTTGAAAAAGGCAGTAAACCCGATTTGGTATTTATGGATATTGAAATGCCTGTAATGAATGGAATTGAAGCAACTGAGCATATTCTGAGAGACTATCCCGACACCAGTATTATCGCACTCTCAATGTATGCTGATGAAGAGTATTATACCAAAATGATTGAAGCAGGTGCAAAAGGATTTATACTTAAGAACTCAGGGATCAATGAAGTTGAAGAAGCCATTCAGCAGGTGATTGCCGGTAAAAATTATTTTTCACAGGAAATTCTTTCCGGTTTTATAAAGAACATGAGCCGGAAAAAACAACCGCCTGTTTCCGGCAAACTCTCCGAACGTGAGGAAGAAGTGTTATACCTTATCTGTAAAGGAAATTCAAATCAGGAAATAGCCGACTCACTTCACATAAGCAAACGAACAGTTGACAAACACAGGGAGAACCTGCTTTTTAAAACCGAATCCAAAAACACTACCGGCCTGGTAATTTATGCTGTTAAAAACGGTATTATCGAAATTTGAAATATATCTTTTAACCCTGACTGTACGTATAAAAACGTATTTTAAAAATACGTTTTTAAGCTGTTTCACGAATGATTACAAGCACATAAATTTGCTTCATATTTAATCTTTAAAAATATGAGGCCGGCTCTTTCATTTATGCTTGTACTGCTGTCAGTTTGCCTGAATTTACATGCTCAGTTCACAATACAATCAGAATTCCGAAACCGCTTTGAACTGCGCAATGGTTACCGCGAAATTGTGCCTGTCGGTTCTACTCCTTCCGGATTGATCTGGCAACGTACACGTTTATCATTTGGTTACGAAACCGAAAATTTTAAATTAAAATTTACGCCCCAGGATGTAAGGCTTTGGGGAGATGAATCACAGAAAACCTCTACAGGGATTTTTGGGGATGATG
>DASQZP010000956.1:0-2629 GCA_035638655.1 Bacteroidales bacterium | reverse complement strand
GTTTCTTCAATTAAGGTCAATGCTTCATGAATTATTGTCTCAGCATCCCCTTTATTCCAGATTATAGGAGTCATCTGTATGTGTCTATCGACATGAAAATATGGATGTCTTTTCGATTTCCAGAAATTATATGATTTTTCTAATGCGCTGCATGTTGCATCGCAGGAAATATCAGCGATAGCAAATTCTTGTAGCCAAGAATAGTTCTTAACGTCCTCTTTGAAAAGACTCCCAAGATTATTGGCATTTTTTACTCCATTATCATTGCCCTTAAGCTTAAGGAGCTGTCGAATATATCCTTCCAAGCCCCTTAGTGCTGGGAAAGCAAATGAAGAATAATCCTCCATTTGGACATCCAGTTTGGTCAGGGATAATGAAGGCGTTAGAATCCTAATAAGTCTATCATCAAGAAAAGAAAACGCTGTGGGCAAATAAGATTCTAACTCATGCCTGATTTCTTCAACATCTAAATCAACTTTATAAGTGTCGGCCTCTGTTTTTACAACCTGTTCAAAAGAAAGTATCTTATAAAAGAACAATTTAATTTCTACGTATAGATTTAATGGCTTACCTTGAACAAGTACCGTTTTATTATTGTAATATGTTATTACTATTTCATCCTTAAAGGGGCCTTTAACCCTTAAAAGTCTGCGGGTATCTGATATGTTATCTTCGTTAATATTGGCACCGAGCTCTTCAGTTATAAATTCTAACAAGAGTGAAAAATCTTCATCGGAAACTTCTTTAAAAGATAGACTAAAGCTTTTTCTTTTAGTAATTAAACACGTTTCCTTAATATATTCAGCAATTTCTTTAGAAAGTTCTCTGTTTTTCCCAGCTGTTGGATCTATGGTCGTTGTTCCGTCATTTTTATAATAAACAACCAGAAGAGCCTCGCTGTTATCTTTCGGGATACAGAAATGATAACCATGCCCTTTCTTTACAGGTTCAATTTTTTCATCAAGACCGGCCCACTCTTGAATGGTTTCGTCAAACTTATTGCGATCGACATTTAGATTTTTAAAAGTCATGATTCATCCAACCATTTAAAATTAAGAGTTATTTTGGAACAGCTCATACAATCTACGCTTTAAAACATGTCCATAAAACTTATGGATCGAATTTCTATCTATATTAAATCGTTATGTGAGTTTTAATAGTGCTATTTTATCCTAAAAAAAAATAATCTTACCAAACATCATATTTCACGATTTATTTCTTTGATATTCGTTGCGGCTTTGGTCTTAACCTTTTTCTTTTTGTCAAAACTATCTTCAATAAAAAAAGATACTTTTAAGCCTCTCTTCAATCTGCTATTATCCCCTTTAAATGAATTTGTTTTGAAAAAATAATCCTTCCCGTTTTCACCTGAGATGAAGCCAGCTTTGCCGTTTTTTAGGATTGTCTTAACGGTTCCACCCATACTTGGCAAGCTGGAATATTTTTCTGCCTCCCATAACGTTCTCAATTTTTTATGCAATTCAGATCGTTTTTTCGATTTTGAAATATCGATTTTATATTCAGTGAGCAGTTTCTCCAGTTTTTCAGGAATGTTCCATTCTTGTTCAACTCGGAGTTTGGCTGCAAATATAAGATGCTCTTTTGCATCATCGACCCGTTCTTGAGCAATCAAAATTTGTGCTATAAGTAAGAACAAATCCCACTTATTTTCATTTTTTCCAAAATTTAGCGCCGCATCTATCGCATAGTTTAAAGCCTTTTTATTATCTCCTAAATCATAATAGATGTTTGCTATTTCATGCTGAATGAACCATTCTTTTTTCCTTTGTAGAATTTTTTCAAGCTCTTCAGCAGCTGTTTGTTTATCGCCTAAATGAACTTTTGAAAGAGCAATTCGTCTTTCAAACCAAACATCATTGCTATAGTGAAAGTTCGAAATCGTCGCTAAAGCTTCTTTGCATATTTCGGTACATTCCTTATAACGCCCAAGTTTTTCTAAAGATTTTGTTTTAATTGCAAACCATTTTTCTTTTTCAGATTGAACCTCCCTCTGCTTTCCATCAGCGCCTATAAATCGATATGGTTCATCTGAGAGGGTATTCTGATCTAATTTGTCTATCCAGCCAGTAACAGTCTCTGCTGGGTAAATTTGCTTGGTTTGAATAAGATAATCAATAACTCGAAAGATTGTTTTAGCCTGTGGCGAATACTGGTCCTGGGTAGTTAGGTTTTGGATTGCACTTGCTGCTTTATAGAACTTTTCTTCATCCTTTTTTATCTGTTCATTGTCCTTTTTAATTTCTGTATCATATATACACCACGCATAAAGATCTTTTCCTGCTTTGAATTCCGGTTTTGTCTGATAAACTGCACGGCAGATCTCAAGAGCTTCTTCTGATTTTCCTAGTTTGCGAAGACATGTTGCATAACCCCAACCTTCCCATTCATTGCACCTTTCCCTATACTCCGTCCAAAGTTCACGGTATAAATCAACAGCGTCATTATAACGCTCCTGTTTTCGGTAAGCTTGAGCATTTTGTTTAATTTCCTGAACCTCATCCATAGTTGGATCTTTAATATTCAATGTATAGATACAATCAGTTCGACGGCATCAAGGTATTGAAAATGCGGCTGTTTTGGTTTTACAAAGGCTCCACCATTTCCCGAG
>DASQZP010000955.1:0-24207 GCA_035638655.1 Bacteroidales bacterium | reverse complement strand
AATAACGGGATGAATAAGATTGGCATTCTTGCCGATCCACCCGAGACCTGCCTTTACTGCCCATGCTCTGTCAAGTACCGGAGCTGAATCAACAAATGGTCGTCCCGTGGTGCCTGGTGCTTCTTCCCGGATAAAATTCAGAAGTTCTTTTAAACGGTCTTTGATCACAAAATGATAATCGGTACCATAGGCATATTTGCTTAAGACGGGGATGCCTTCATTCGAGGGAGTGCGTGAACGTCTGGGAAAATAATTCATAATAACTGAAACCACCGACTGCGCACCTTTCACAAGTTTTCGTGGGTCCGTGCGTTTTTCCCGGTGGTTCTCCATGTATCCCATTTTCCCGTGATACTCAGCCTGAAGCCATTTTTCAAGTCTCATGGCATCCTCTTCCAGATATTCTGCACGGGCTATACCACAGGCATCAAACCCAAGCGCAAAGGCTTTGGCTTTTATTCTTTCAGTAAGATCTTCAGGAGTACTCATATTTGGGCTGCATTTTCCCTGCAGACAAAGTTACAGGAATAAATCCTGCGGATATAAAGGGATATTACATAAAGCCAAGCTCAAGCATGGCTTCTTCACTCATCATGTCTTTGTTCCAGGGTGGATCAAAAACAAGAATAACATCTACATCCTTAACTCCTTCCAGGTTTTTGATCTTTTCATGAACCTCTGCCAGCAGCTCATCTGCCATCGGACAGTTTGGTGCAGTGAGGGTCATCTTGATCTTTACTTTGCTGTCATCATCAATATCTACATTATAAATGAGTCCTAAGTCGTAGACATTTACAGGTATCTCGGGATCGTAAATGTTTTTCAGGATCTTTACTATCTGGGTTTCAAGTTGAAATATATTGTTGTTTTCCATAACTGACTGTTTTATAGGTATTAAACAATCCTGATGTTTACAGGTTTAAATCTGTTCCTTTTTATTTTTTGCGTTATAGGCAAGTGCGTAAAGTTTCATTTGCTTAACCATTGATAGCAAACCATTTGAACGTGTTGGCGACAGATTTTGCTTAAGGCCTATCCTGTCAATAAAATAAAGATCAACGTTCATGATTTCTTCGGGAGGACGATTATCCAGCACCCGGATCAGCAGGGCAATAATTCCTTTGGTAATGATGGCATCGCTGTCGGCTGTAAATCTGATTTTGCCGTTCTCCATGCCAGCATGGAGCCAAACCTTGCTCTGGCAACCACTGATCAGGTATTCATTGGTTTTGAATTTGGGATCAATGGCAGGCAGATCTTTACTGAGTTCAATAAGATAATTGTATTTATCCATCCAGTCAGTAAAAATCTCAAATTCTTCAATAATTGTATCCTGAACTTCATTTAAAGTCATAACATATAACCTTTTATCCTAACATTTCTTTCACTTTCGCTAATGCTTCCAACAGACGATCAACTTCCTCCGTGGTATTGTAAAACGCCAGAGAGGCCCTGATTGTTCCGGAAATTCCAAATTGTTGCATGATGGGTTGGGTGCAATGTGTGCCAGTTCTTACAGCAATACCCATTTTATCAAGCAGCATGCCTGCATCATACTGGTGAATGTTTCCCAACAGGAAGGAAAAAATAGCTATTTTTTCTTTTGCAGTGCCAAAAATCCTGATGCCTTCAACAGCAGAAAGTTTTTGGTTTGCATAACTGAACAGTTTTTGCTCCCACTCATGAATTTCTGAAATTCCGGTTTCTTTGAGATAGTCGATAGCAGTTCCCAGCCCAATAGCTCCAATATAATTTGTGGTTCCTGCCTCAAATTTCAATGGTAATTCATTGTAGGTTGTCTTTTCGAGTGTAACCGTATCCACCATGTCTCCGCCACCCTGATAGGGGGGGAGCTCATTCAACCATTTTTCTTTTCCGTAAAGGACTCCGATTCCGGTGGGGCCATAGATTTTGTGACCTGAAAAAACATAAAATTCGCAGTCCAGATCCTGAACATCAACGTTTAGATGCTGGATTGCCTGTGCACCATCAACCAGTACAGGAATATCATTCTCGTGAGCAATCCTGATAATGGATTTTACATCATTAATGGTTCCTAATGTATTGGAAACCTGAGTTACAGCTATCAGTTTTGTTTTGTCAGAGAGAAGTGGCAGCAATTCTTCCTGTTTCAGTTCTCCGTTTTCATTAAAAGGAATTACTTTGAGTCTGGCGCCTTTCCGTTCACAAAGCATCTGCCAGGGTACAATATTGGCATGATGTTCCATGGCTGTAATCACAATCTCGTCTCCTTCCTTCACATACTTCTCACCAAAAGAGAAAGCTACCGCGTTGATTGACCCGGTGGCTCCCGATGTAAAGATTATCTCATGCGCATGACGGGCATTGATAAAAGCTCTGATATTTTCACGGGCCGCCTCATAAGCCTCAGTGGCCTGCTCACTCAAATAGTGTATACCACGATGTATACTGCTGTTTGTACTGGCATGCAGCTCGTTTATTTTGTCAATAACAGCACGCGGCTTTTGGGTTGTGGCGCCATTGTCAAAATAGACAAGCGGTTTTCCATATACCTGCTGGGAGAGAATTGGAAAATCGTTCCGGATTTTTGTTATATCTAAACTCAATGATCAAATCTGTTTTATTGAAAATTAAACTGCAAAGATAATAAATCCTGTTGCAGTATGGTGATCATCCGCAATTGATGGAGCAGTTGTTACATCGTGATAATTCGCCGCGTAACCTTTTATTCACCAGGTCGTCAATTCGCTCTTTTAATGGCGCTACCTTAATTTTTCCGATCACCTCGTTGGCAAAAGCATACATCATCAGTAAACGGGCTTCTCTAAAGCTAATACCCCGTGAGCGTAAATAGAAAAGAGCGGTCTCGTCAATCTGTCCCACTGTTGCACCATGACTACATTTTACATCATCAGCGTAAATTTCAAGCTGCGGTTTGGTATGCATTTTTGCATCTTTTGTAAGCAACAAATTATTATTGCGCTGATAGGCCATTGTTTGCTGGGCATCTGGCCATACATGGATTTTACCATTAAAGGCCCCAATACTGTTTTCATCCAGCACGCCCTTGTACAGTTGGTTACTGGTACAATGCGGACTCATGTGTTCAACAAGTGTATAACTGTCTGTATGCTGCTTTTCGTCAAGAAGGAAAAGACCGAATGAATTATTTTCACATCCTTCTCCCTTCAATTTTACATGTAAATTATTGCGAACCAGTCCGCCGTGCAACGTAACAACATTATTGGTAACCCTGCTGTTTGCTGATTGACTTACAGCGGTGCTTGACAAATGGGCGCAATCGTTGTGCTCATTTTGAATATTAGTAATATCAACAGATGCATTGCTCCTGGCTACGATTTCTGTTACTGAATTAGTAAGATATTCTCTGGGAGAAAGAGAGTGATCGCAAATTACAAAATCTAACTGGCTGTTTTCCTCAGCAACGATCAGGTTACGCTGTTGTACAAACTGATCTTCATCTGACAGCAGTATGTTGATCACCTGAATCGGTTTATCAGAGACCGCATTGCGTGGTGCATATACAAACAATCCGTCGCGTGCGAAGGCAGTGTTTAATGCAATCAAACCGTTTTTCTCATAATCGGCTTCACGGGAATAGAATGTTTTTACCAGTTCAGGAAAACGGCGGGTAGCTTCAGTGAAACTGCCTGCTAATATGCCACCCGGAAATTCAATAATCGGATTTTCCCTGTCATAATAATGCCCGTTAACAAATACAATCACATGCGTATCCAATTCCGGAACATCGCACTTAAATAAATCTTCCATCCCGAATTTTACATTTCGCGGATGCAGGTATTTCTTAAGGTCTTTTTTAAAATAGGGTTCCAGGTTGGTGTATTTGTAATCTTCGGAACGGAAAACGGGAATACCGTTTGTTTTGAAGGCATCAATTGCTTTTCTGCGAATCCTGTTAATAAATTCAGGAGAGTTTTCAGTTAAAAATTCTTCCTGCTCATTAAACAGTTCGATAAATTGCTCATTGATGTTTATATCTTGAGTTAATACGCTCATAAATTAAAATTTAATCAGATCATTCACTCGGTTACAACTCCGCCATTTCTTTTTTTATCCAGTCATATCCTTTCTCTTCCAGCTCCAGGGCCAGTTCTTTACCTGCGGATTTCACAATACGGCCATTGTAAAGCACGTGAACGAAATCCGGCACTATATATTCAAGTAATCGCTGGTAGTGCGTAATTACTATGGTTGCGTTTTCAGGAGACCTGAGCTTATTTACTCCATTGGCCACAATACGTAATGCATCAATATCGAGTCCTGAATCTGTTTCATCGAGGATGGCAAGAGCGGGCTGGAGCATGGCCAGTTGAAATATTTCATTTTTCTTCT
This sequence comes from Bacteroidales bacterium, assembly GCA_035638655.1. GTDB lineage: Bacteria > Bacteroidota > Bacteroidia > Bacteroidales > DASQZP01 > DASQZP01. The sequence goes on along the minus strand of DASQZP010000955.1, from coordinate 19,851 downwards.
TTTCTCCACCGGAAAATCCCTCATTCACTGAGCGATTGGTGAGGTTGGTGCCGATTTCCACCAGTTCTTTTTTCTCCTTCATCAGTTTAAGGAATTCAGCCGGGCTGAGCGGATCAAGACCTTTATATTTTCTTGTTTCATTTATGGCTGTCTTCATGAAATTCACCATACTTACTCCGGGAATTTCTACAGGATACTGGAACCCCAGAAATAATCCTTCTCTGGCACGATCTTCAGGAGCGAGATCCAGCAGGTTTTTTCCTCTGAAAAATGCTTCTCCACCGGTAACTGTATACATGTCCCTTCCTGCAAGGGCCCCGGCGAGGGTGCTTTTGCCGGATCCGTTGGGACCCATTATTGCATGAACTTCACCTGCCTTTACATGCAGGCTGATACCTTTCAGGATTTCTTTGTCTTCAACAGATACTTTTAAATTTCTAATGTCTAACATTTATATAAATTTTTAGCGGGTCCTGTAACCCGAAAATATTCTTTGAATTATATTTTTTAATAATGATATTTTATCCTACGCTGCCTTCAAGCGATATTTGCAACAGCTTTTGTGCTTCAACTGCAAACTCCATTGGCAACTGATTAAGCACTTCTTTGGCATATCCGTTTACAATCAGTCCGATAGCATCTTCGGTTTCGATACCTCTCTGATTGCAGTAAAAAATCTGGTCTTCACCTATTTTTGAAGTAGTTGCTTCATGTTCAACAACTGCTGTATCGTTGTCAACCTCAATATAGGGGAAAGTGTGTGCACCGCATCTGTCACCCAGCAGGAGTGAATCGCATTGCGAAAAATTACGCGCATTATCTGCATTTTTCATCACTTTAACCAGCCCCCTGTAACTGTTTTGACTTTTGCCGGCAGATATTCCCTTTGATACTATGGTGCTGCGGGAATTTTTTCCTATATGGATCATCTTGGTGCCGGTGTCAGCCTGCTGATGGTTATTGGTAACTGCTACTGAATAAAATTCAGCAGTTGTATTATTTCCCCGCAGAATACAACTTGGATATTTCCAGGTAATCGCAGACCCGGTTTCTACCTGTGTCCAGGATATTTTTGAGTTATCTCCCTTGCACATACCACGTTTGGTTACAAAATTGTACACCCCGCCTTTCCCGTTCTTATCTCCCGGGTACCAGTTCTGTACAGTGCTGTATTTAACGTTGGCACGATCGAGGGCTATAATTTCTACAATAGCTGCATGTAGCTGATTGGTGTCCCGCTGCGGCGCTGTACAACCTTCTAAATAGCTTACAGAACTGTCTTCTTCTGCAATAATCAGTGTCCGTTCAAACTGACCGGTATTAGCCGCGTTGATACGGAAATACGTTGATAACTCCATAGGGCATTTTACCCCTTTCGGAATGTAACAGAATGAGCCATCACTGAAGACTGCTGAATTAAGAGATGCAAAGTAGTTGTCGGTATAGGGAACAATAGATCCCATGTATTTCTTTACCAGGTCAGGATGATTCTGAACTGCTTCACTGAATGAACAGAAAATGATACCGAGTTCAGCAAGGGTTTTCTTAAAAGTAGTGGTAACTGAAATACTGTCCATAACAGCATCAACTGCCACACCGGCAAGTTTCTTTTGCTCATCCAGCGGTATACCCAGCTTGTCAAAAGTAGCTTTTAGTTCCGGGTCTACTTCATCCAGACTGTTCAGTTTAACCTTTTGCTTAGGGGCTGCATAATAGATAATATCCTGATAATTTATCTCGGGAATTTTCAGATGAGCCCATTGGGGCATTTTCATTTTCTGCCAGTGCCTGTATGCTTTCAACCTGAATTCCAATAAAAACTCAGGCTCATTTTTCTTGGCAGATATTAAACGGATTACATCCTCATTTAATCCTTTGGGTATTATATCAGTATCAATATCGCTGTAAAATCCGTACTTGTAATCACCTTGTGTTACTTCATCCAATATTTTATCTTGATCATTTGCCATAATAATAAAGTGTTTAATATGATCATGTTAAAAGGGCCTACAAAGTTAATAAGAATAAGACTTAATAACCTTAACGCTCTTTTATTTAGATTAATTCTAAATAATGCAAATATACTAAATCTAATTAAATTATTGTAAAACTTTGCAGGCAAATATTCGACTTAAATTGACAAATCAGAACAAGTATGAGTGAAGAAAAAAATAAGCTGACACCTATTTCGGAACTGGGTGAATTTGGATTGATCAGGCATCTTACAGAGAATATTAAAATCAGCCATTCAAGTACAAAAACGGGGGTAGGCGATGATGCGGCAGTACTGGAATATGGTGGCAGTACATTGTTGGTTACCAGCGATATACTTACAGAAGGCGTGCATTTTAACCTGATGTATACTCCGCTCAAACATTTGGGTTATAAAGCAGCAATAGTAAATTTCTCAGATATTTTTGCCATGAACGGTGAACCCAGACAGATGATTGTCTCCATGGGTATATCTTCAAAATTTGCTGTAGAACATATAAAAGAAATTTACCAGGGTATACAGCTGGCTTGTGAAAAATACAATGTTGACCTGGTTGGTGGTGATACCACAGCTTCTCTGACCGGATTAACAATCAGTGTAACCGTAATAGGAGAAGGAGACAAAGACAAAGTAACATACCGGCATGGAGCAGGCGTGAATGATCTGATTTGTGTTTCAGGGGATCTTGGTGCTGCCTATACCGGTTTGCAGGTACTGGAGCGTGAGAATAAACTGTTTCAGAAAGAAGAGGGATTTAGACCTGAACTGGAAGGCTATGATTATGTGCTTGAAAGACAGCTAAAACCTGAAGCACGTAAAGATATCTGTCAACTATTGAAGGAACTGGAAGTGCAACCAACATCCATGATTGATATTTCTGATGGTCTTTCTTCAGAATTATTACATATTTGCAATGGCTCAAACAAGGGTTGTGAAGTTTACCAGGATAAGATACCTGTAGACAGGGAAACTGCCAGGGTCGCTGAGGAGTTGAATCTGGAACCTACTACCTGTGCGTTAAACGGGGGTGAAGATTATGAATTACTTTTTACCGTTCCCCTGAGTGACTTTGATAAAATTGCCAAAAGACCTGAGATAAATATTATAGGGCATATTACTGAAACACCGGGAGATTGCAAGATCATTCTTCCTACCGGTGAATGGATTCCTGTTACAGCACAGGGATGGGATGCAATGCCTCCGGAATCCCGGGAAACAGAAAAATAAATAAAATAAAAAAGAGGCCGCTTAATCAAGCAGGCCTCTGATAATTCCTCTTTTTGATTCTCTGATAAAATTCAGGATTTCATCTCGCTCAGCTGTCTGGGCCAGGTTTTCTTCAATATAAACCAATGCATCTGAAGTATTCATGCCACGCAGGTAAATGGCACGGTAGATTTCCTGTATCTCGTTAATTTTTTCACCGGGAAAATTGCGTCTTCTGAGTCCGACAGAATTAAGGCCTGCATAGGCTATCGGATTGCGTCCTGCAGTTACATAAGGCGGAACATCTTTTCCCACTCCGCTTAATCCCTGGATCATTACATGTTTACCGATACGGGTAAACTGGTGGACACCACAGGCAGCGCTTATAATGGCCCAGTCGTCTATTTCAACCTCACCGGCAATCTGCGTTGCATTGCCAATAATTACATGATCGCCCAGTTCACAATCGTGTGCAACATGGGAATAGGCCATAAGCAGGCAGTTGCTGCCTACTTTTGTTGTGCCTCTTGCCGAAGTACCTCTGTTGACCGTGGCACATTCACGGATGGTTGTATTGTCTCCAATGGTAACCATGGATTTTTCACCCTGGAATTTCAGATCCTGAGGGATAGCAGCAATAACAGCACCAGGAAATATTTTACAATTTTTCCCGATTCTGGCCCCTTCCATGATTGTTACATTGGAACCAATCCAGGTGCCATCGCCAATTTCAACGTTTTTATGGATCATTGCAAACGGGTCGATCACTACATTTTCCCCGATTTTGGCCTCGGGATGCACATAAGCCATTGGTTGATTCATTTCAAAATATATTATTCTTGTTTAACCTTCTTTTACCCTGCTGATCTGAGCCATTAGTTCTCCTTCCATTACCGCGGTGTTGCCAACAAATGCCTGGCCAAACATGTGTGCAATACCCCGTCTGATAGGTTCGAGCAGATCGAGCTTAAATACAAGTGTATCTCCCGGCACTACTTTGCGTTTGAACTTGACCTTGTCTATTTTCAGGAAGTAAGTCAGGTAATTTTCGGGATCTGATACTGTTCCTAACACAAGGATTCCTCCAACCTGTGCCATAGCTTCAATTTGTAAAACACCGGGCATGATGGGTTCATCAGGGAAATGTCCTATGAAAAAGCCTTCGTTCATCGTCACATTTTTCACTCCCACCACCGAGGTTTCTGATCGTTCAATGATTTTGTCAATTAACAGAAAAGGGGGGCGGTGAGGAAGGATTTGTTTTATCTCATTGATATTAATCAAAGGTGATTTGTTGGGGTCATATATCGGTGCAACAGGTTTATTCTGTGCGGATTTTATCTTTTTACGAATAATTTTCCCAAGTTCTGTATTCGCATAATGACCCGGCCTGGTGGCTACTATCTTTCCTTTGATTGGCTGACCAATCAGGGCCAGATCTCCTATGATATCCAGCAATTTGTGTCTTGCCGGTTCATTTGGAAAATGCAGATCAATATTATTGAGTACTCCTTCTGGTTTAACTTTAATTTTTGGCTTATTAAAAAGTTCAGATAAACGGTCCAGCTCCTCCTGTTCCACCTTGCGGTCCATAATTACAATAGCATTATCCAGATCTCCTCCTTTTATCAGATTGTGCTTTAGTAAAAATTCCAGTTCGTGAAGAAATACGAAAGTCCTGCTGGGTGCTACCTCATTTGAAAACTGGTTGATTGATTCCATCGAGGCATATTGATTGCCAAGTACACGGCTGTTATAATCTATCAATACATTGATGCTGAGATGATCATCGGGATAGATGGTGATATTAATTCCTTTAGATTCATCTTTAAATTCGATTTTTTCTTTTACCTCATAATAGTTGCGTGGTGCATCTTGTTCTTCTGTCCCTGCTTCCTGTAATGCTTTTATAATATATAAAGAACTACCATCCATTATCGGGGCCTCGGGTGCATTAATCTCGATCAGCAGGTTATCAATCTTCATACCCACAATGGCTGCCATAGTATGCTCAATAGTACCAACGCGCACTCCTCCGTCAATCTCAAGGGTGGTTCCTCTGGAAGTGTCGACCACATGTTCCACTGATGCGTTTATTATGGGTTGGTGGTCTAAATCGATACGTTGAAATTTAATTCCGTGATTGGCAGCGGCTGGTTTAAATGTCATCTCTACCTGTAATCCGGTATGAAGTCCTTTCCCTCTAAGCGTTACAGGTTTTTTAATAGTGTGTTGTTTATCTGTCATTTAATATTAATCGGTTAAAAGATATATAAGTATCAAATTTAAAATCCCGCAAGTTACAAAAATTCATTCAATATGGTTAAACGCAAATCTATTTTCGCTGCAAGCTAAGAATATGCAGCAACAATTAGCATTCTTGTAATTAAATCATCAATAAGAGGTACAGGAGTGTGGATAACAGGGAATTACTTCTGTACATGTTATTGAAACGTGCTATTTATCATTCAATTGTTCTCTGAGAGTGGATAATTGATTTTCCATTTCATTTATTCTGCTTCTGAGTTCAGGCAGGTTGCGGTATATAGCAATTGATTTGCGGGCATTACTTATGGGTGTGGCCGGAGAACCGAGGACAACAGATCCGTCAGCAAGATTGGTTGAAACACCCGACTGGGCGGCTACTATTACGTTATTTCCGATTTGTAAATGGCCCACAATACCTACCTGTCCGGCTATGGTGCAGTTTTTCCCTATTTTGGATGAGCCGGCAATCCCTGTTTGTGAAACAACAACAGTATTTTCTCCTATTTCAACATTATGTGCAACCTGAACAAGATTATCAAGTTTCACTCCCTTCCTTATAATGGTGGAGCCCATGGTAGCCCTGTCAATAGTAGTGTTGGCTCCAAGTTCAACATTATCTTCAATGATTACATTTCCAATCTGAGGTATCTTTTTATAATGGTTATCACTTTGTGGTGCAAACCCAAAACCATCAGAGCCAATAACCACTCCTGCATGAATCACACAATTATCTCCAATCACACAATCATGATAGATCTTTACTCCGGGGAAGATTGTGGTATTATTGCCTATCTTAACATTAGTGCCAACATATACCTGCGGATAAATGCTTACATTATTACCTACAACTGCTCCATCGCTGATACAGGCATATTCACCAATGTAATTGTCCTTTCCAACAATTGCACTCTTGTCAATACTTGCCAGGTCACTGATACCCTTCTTTTTTGGTTTTGATTCTTCGTATAACTGGAGCAGCGAAGCAAAAGATTCATAAGCATTTTCAACTTTTATAAGCGTAGGGGCTATTTCTTTTTCAAGCTTCAGATCCTTGTTGATCAAAATGATACTCGCTTCAGTGGAATAGAGGTATTTTGAGTATTTGGGATTCGCCAGAAAAGCCAGGGTACCGGGTTTTCCCTCTTCAATTTTTGCTACATTCGATACAACAACATCCGGGTTGCCAACTATCTCGCCCTGCAGAAACTCTGCAATCATTTTTGCTGAAAATTCCATATTGTATTTTTTATTCTTTTTAAAAATTAATTTTTGTCTGCATTGTCATGTCAATAACTTGGGATAACAGGTAAAATATTTTTTCACGGTTTTGGACAAAACTGAGATGTTCAGCATGTCCGAGGCTTCCGCAATATCTTTGAGAGCTCCCGTTTTAAAAAGTATTTTTATTTTATCATCATGTGCACTGTAGGCATTATTGGATATTTCATCCGTAAAACAGAAATAACGGGTATCTTCTTCCTTTACATGGTATTTATCCATAACCAGCATGCGTAATTTCTTTTCCTCACTTTTTGCCATGGGAAAATTCTGAATCCTTACTTCATACAATTTTCTGTTAATCAATGCATCACTCAGGTAGGCCAGTATGTTGTCCTCATTTTCACACCACACTTTGGCAGCGCTGATGATATCGTTGTCATCCAGCCGCGAGTAATGATAAAGTAATTCCTGCCTGAATGATTCGTCATTGGTTAAGGATTTATCAAATGACTTATTTATAAAAAATTTCAAGGCTGGTGTGGCAAAAAGAGGAGTTCCGGAAACGGCCAGTTCTTTGGCTCTCTGCAAAAGCAATACGAGAAGCTTTTCTGCTGCCAGCACTGTTTTGTGCAGATACACCTGCCAGTACATCAATCTTCTGGCAATAAGAAATTTCTCAATGGAATAGATGCCTTTGGCTTCAACCACCAGTTCATCATCGACTACATTTAACATTTTTATGATACGATCGGAACCAATGACTCCTTCAGTGACTCCGGTAAAAAAGCTGTCTCGTTTCAGGTAATCCAGGCGATCCATATCCAGCTGACTGGAAACCAGCTGATGTAGAAATCTCTTTTCGTATTTATTTTTGAAAATGCTGATAGCCAGTGTGAGTCTGCCATTATGGGTGCGATTCAGATCATCCATGAACCAGGCAGAAAGTATTTCATGATCAATAGGCTCTACAATGCTGTTTTCCAGGGCATGTGAAAAAGGGCCATGACCAATGTCGTGCAATAAAATTGCAGCCATGACCGCTTCAGCTTCTTCCGCAGTGATTTCGTGACCCTTATTCCTGATGCTGTTTATGGCAAGATCCATCAGGTAGGCTGCGCCAATGGCATGCTGAAAACGTGTATGGTTAGCACCCGGATAAACATAATTGGTAAGGCCTAGCTGCTTGATCCTTCTTAAACGCTGAAAATACGGGTGTTCTATCAGGTCAAACAAAAAGTCAGACGAGATATTGATGAATCCGTAAACAGGGTCATTTACAATTTTACGCTTATTTAGAGAGGCTGTATTCACTGGTTTGTTTTATTCAATGGCAATAAATCAAATTAAATGCTATATAATTAATTGTAATCAATTATTTTAATGTTCAGCAGATTATAATTATATTCTTTTTTGCGCAAATATAATGAACATATCAGACTTCTTGTTCCTGTTCAGATGATTAGTTATACTTTTAAAGGTTGTTTTTTTGTGAATTAAACTATTATTATTAGCTTTGCAACTGAAAGTGGGGTAGTTAATTTTCAGGGGACTTAGTCCCCTGTTTTATTATTTGAAGACGAACAGCGTATTATGATCACTAACAGGCAGGTTGAAGAAATAATTGCACCCCGGATTGCAGATAGTGAACTTTTTATTATAGACATAGATGTGAAGCCGGGAAATAAGATTTTCGTACTGATAGACAGCAAACAGGGTGTGTCAATTGATCAGTGCGTTGAAATCAGCAGACTTGTTGAACGCAGCCTGGATCGTGATACAGATGATTTTGAACTTCAGGTTTCTTCCCCCGGACTCGATCAGCCTTTCAGGGTTATACAACAATATGAAAAAAACCTTGGCAGGGAAGTAGAAGTCATAAAAAATGACGGAACAAAATTCACCGGCACGCTGAAAGAAATTAATGAAGAGAATTTTATAATTGAAGTAAAGAAGCGGGTAAAGGTGGAAGGCAAAAAGAAAAAACAATTACAAATAAATGATTTAGCGATACAATTTGATGAGATTAAAGCTACAAAAGTGGTAATATCATTCAAATAAGTTCAAACTGTTAGGAAATGGAAAACTTAAATTTAATAGACACATTCTCGGAGTTCAAGGAATTAAAGAGCATTGACAGGGCCACAATGATCAGCGTGCTGGAAGATGTTTTCAGGAACTTATTGCAAAAAAATTACAGTACAGACGAGAATTTTGATGTTATCATTAATATTGATAAAGGGGATTTTGAGATTTGGAGAAACAGGGAAGTCGTTGCTGACGACGAAGTTGAAGATGAAAACAAACAAATCTCCCTGTCGGAAGCCAAGAAGATTGATGAGGATTACGAGATAGGTGAAGATGTTACCGATGAAGTAAAACTTATTGATTTTGGAAGAAGGGCTATTTTAGCTCTCAGGCAGAATCTTACCTCAAGAATACTTGAGCTTGAAAAAAACAATTTATATAACAAATATAAAGACCGGATTGGTGAAATTATTACCGGTGAAGTGTACCAGGTTTGGAAAAGGGAGATCCTTGTGCTGGATGATGAAGGGAATGAGCTTATTCTTCCAAAAGCTGAGCAGATCCCTTCAGATTATTTCCGAAAGGGAGATACCATCCGGGCAGTTGTGGTTAAGGTGGATATGCGTAACAACAACCCGCTTATCATTCTTTCAAGAACCTCACCGGTATTTCTCGAAAGATTATTTGAACTTGAAGTACCCGAGATTTTTGACGGCTTGATCACCATCAAGAAGATTGTCCGTATTCCTGGTGAGCGGGCGAAGATCGCAGTTGAATCCTATGATGAAAGGATTGATCCTGTTGGTGCCTGCGTTGGGATGAAAGGATCCCGCATTCATGGCATCGTGAGGGAGCTCAAGAATGAGAATATTGATGTAATCAATTTTACAAACAACACGCAACTGTATATCAGCAGATCCCTCAGCCCGGCCAAGATCAGTTCTATCAAACTGGACAATGAAACTCATCATGCTGAAGTTTATCTGCCGGCCAACGAAGTATCTCTGGCTATTGGTAAAGGTGGGTTGAATATCAAGCTTGCCGGTCAGCTTACCGGGTACGAAATCGAAGTATTCCGTGACAAGATCATGGAGGACGAAGAAGACGTCAGCCTTGACGAATTCAGTGATGAAATTGATAGCTGGATTTTGGATGAATTCAGGGCGATTGGATGTGATACAGCTAAAAGTGTATTGAATCTCACCGTTGACGATCTGGTTAAACGTACAGATCTCGAAGTGGAAACAATTAAAGAAGTAGTAGAAATTTTAAAGGCAGAATTTGAGTAATTGCATATAAGTTTTAACTTAGCGGTTTCTTGAGTGCTGTAATCAGATAGAAATTAAATTGTTAAGGTCCAAATATGGCAGTTAATAAAGTAGCAAGGCTTAGTAAATTAGCGAAAGAGTTTAATGTTGGGATATCCACCATTGTGGAGTTTCTCAGGAAGAAGGGGTATGAGATTGAATCAAACCCCAATACCAAAGTCTCTCCTGAGTTGTACGATATCCTTGCCAAAGAATACAGCTCCGAAATCTCTGTAAAAAAAGAATCTGAAAAGCTTAGTCTGCGTAATCTGCGGGAAAAGAAAGAAACAGTATCTATTCATGATATTGTAGATAAAGAGGAAGATCAGGAAGAATCCGAGGATCAGGAAGAAGAAGTATTGATTAAAGATACTCGTGAGAAAAAATCTTTTGAACCTGCTCCTGAACAGAAAAAATCAACTACAGAGCCCGATATAAAGGTTGTAGGTAAAATTGACCTTGATTCAGTTTCTTCAGGCAGGAAGAAAGAAAAAGTAGAGGCAAAGGAAGAAACTGAACCCAAAGCTGAACAATCAGCAGAAGCGGCTTCTGAAAAAGAGAAAAAAGCTACTCCGGATAAAACAAAAGAAGAGAAACCGGAGGTTTCTGCAGAAGATAAACCAAAAACTACAGAAAAAGAAACTGATAAAAAGCAGGTTGAAGAAACAAAAGCAGAAGAACAGAAATCAGAAAAGCCTGCAAAGGAAGCTCCTGATGAGGTAAATGAGAAACGGGATTTGAAAGTGATTGGAAGGATCGACCTGGAATCCATGAATCAGCGTACACGACCGGTAAAAGGGAAGAAAACAAAAGAGAAAGCAGTTGAAGCTGTAGAGAAGAAAGAAGTTAAAGCAGAAGAACAGGCTAAGAAAGAGAAACCTGCTGCAGAGAAAGAGAAAAAAGTTGAATCTGTAGAAAAACCAGAAAATAAGAAGGAAGAAGACAAAGCGAAAAAAGCGCCTGAACCTGCTAAAGAGGAAAAAAAGGAAAAGGAGAAAAAAGGACAGAATGAGAATTTCATTAGAGCCAAAGTTGAAAAACTAACCGGGCCTACTGTTGTTGGACGTATTGACCTGCCGGATAAAAAAGAAGAGAAAAAGAAACCTGTTGCTTCTTCCTCTCATGGAGGTGATAGTGATCGTAAGAAGAGAAAGAGGAAAAGGATCAGGGTAGATAATCAGCGTGTTAAAGTCGATGAGAATAAAAAGAATACACATGCTGCTGCTGCTGATGATAAGTCAAAAGGCGGTGCATTCAAGAAAGGTAAAAAGAAGAAACGTCCGGTTCGCCAGGAGGTAAGTGAAGAAGATGTACAAAAACAAATAAAGGATACACTGGCCCGCCTTACTTCAAAAGGAAAATCAAAAGGATCGAAATATCGTCGTGAAAAACGTGATGTTTATTCACAGCGCCAGCAGGAAGAAATTGAAAAGAAAGAACTTGAAAAAAACACCCTGAAAGTTACTGAGTTTGTTTCAGTGAACGAGCTGGCAAATATGATGGATGTTCCAGTAAATGAGGTTATCTCAACATGTATGAACCTGGGGCTTTTCGTGTCAATCAATCAAAGGCTTGATGCTGAAACCATGGCACTGGTGGCTGATGAATTCAATTATAAAGTTGAGTTTGTAAGTGTTGACCTGCAGGATTCATTCCAGGAGGAAGAGGATGATCCCGAATCACTTGAACCCCGTTCTCCAATTGTTACCGTGATGGGACATGTTGACCACGGTAAAACAAAATTGCTTGATTACATCAGGCATTCAAATGTAATTGCTGGTGAAGCTGGTGGTATTACACAGCATATTGGTGCATATAGTGTTACCCTGGATAATGACAGACAAATCACTTTTCTTGATACTCCGGGGCACGAAGCGTTTACGGCCATGCGTGCCAGAGGCGCCCAGATTACTGACGTAGCTATTATTGTTGTGGCTGCTGATGATGGAGTAATGCCGCAAACGGTAGAGGCAATCAACCATGCCCATGCCGCTGGTGTACCAATTGTTTTTGCCATCAATAAAATTGATAAGTCTACAGCTAATCCTGAAAAAATCAAGGAAGAGCTTGCCAATATGAATTTTCTTGTTGAAGACTGGGGTGGTAAATATCAGTCACAGGAAATTTCGGCTAAAAATGGTATTAATATCGAAGAATTACTCGAAAAAGTACTGCTGGAAGCCGAATTGCTGGAATTAAATGCAAATCCCAATAAACGCGCCGTAGGTACTGTTATCGAATCATCACTGGACAAGGGACGCGGTTATGTTGCAACTATTCTGGTTGAAGCCGGGACATTAAAAATTGGTGATGTTATACTGGCAGGAAGCCATTACGGTCATGTGAAAGCAATGTACAACGAACGGGGTAAAAAAGTTGAACTTGCCGGTCCGGCAACCCCGGTGCTAATTCTTGGATTGAACGGTGCTCCTCAGGCAGGTGACACTTTCAATGTAATGGAAGGTGACAGGGAAGCCAAGGAAATTGCAGTAAAACGTGAACAGCTGCAACGTGAACAGGGATTGAGGACTCAGAAACATATTACACTTGATGAAATCGGAAGACGTATTGCTATTGGTAATTTCCAGGAACTGAATGTAATTGTGAAAGGTGACGTGGATGGTTCGGTTGAAGCACTCTCTGATTCACTGATCAAGCTTTCTACCGAGGAAATTCAGGTTAATGTGATACATAAAGCAGTGGGACAAATTTCCGAATCGGATATCCTGCTTGCTGCTGCCTCCAATGCCGTCATAATTGGATTCCAGGTGCGGCCTTCAATGAATGCCCGAAAACTGGCAGAAAAAGAAGAGATTGATGTACGTCTTTATTCAATTATTTATGATGCCATCAATGAATTAAGAGATGCAATGGAAGGCATGTTATCTCCCGAACTGAAAGAAGAAATCGTTGCTACACTGGAGGTAAGAGACACTTTCAAGGTGAGCAAAATAGGTACTGTTGCCGGTTGTATGGTGAAAGAAGGCAAAATTTCAAGGAATTCCAAAGTTCGTGTCATCCGTGATGGTATTGTTGTTTATTCAGGAGAACTTGGCTCGTTAAAGCGTTTCAAGGATGATGTAAAGGAAGTGAGCAGCGGTTACGAATGCGGACTGAATATTGGGAATTTTAATGATATCAAAGTAGGAGATATCATTGAGGCTTACAAAGAAGTTGAAGTGAGAAAGAAACTGTAAGTTATATCCTTAACATAATAATATAACAAAAAACCCGGATGAAAATCCGGGTTTTTTGTTATTTATGGATGTTGTTTGAATAAAAATTAAACAACAATTGAAATTTTTTTCCTGATAACTATTTTCAGGCGTTAATCAGTTCCTTATATTTATCAGGGGTTAGCAGGTCTTTGAGTTCATCCTGATTATCAATGGCTATTTTAACCATCCAACCATCTCCGTATGGATCTTTGTTAACCTGTTCAGGCTGATCTTCCAGCTTACCGTTTACTTCAGTAACTTTGCCACTTACCGGCATAAACAGATCAGATACGGTTTTTACCGCCTCAATGGTACCAAATACTTCTTCCTTTTCGAGTGATTCCCCTTCTGTTTCAATTTCAATAAAAACGATATCGCCCAATTCTCCCTGAGCATAATCGGTGACACCCACTACAGCGTTGTTACCATCAACACGGATCCATTCATGATCCTTTGTATACAATAAATTTTCGGGTACATTCATGATTATAACTATTTTAGTTTTTCAGTTTATCCGGTTTCAAAATTACACAATTTTTATAAAAAGCAAACTACTGTGCAAGGGTAAATCGGACACTGAATCCTACATTTGTATTAGCCGTTGGATATGAGCCAGACCTTGAAACAAAGGGATTATTAACTACACGATCAAAAAAGAATCGAAGGTTAAATCTGTCGGATAACATGTAATCAGCAGTGAATTTAATAGTGACAATGCGCTGTCCGGCGGTAATGTCGTCAGCATCCTCCACTACTTTCCTTAATATTGTTTTATTGTCTCTGATAGACAGATCGGTTCTGACATTCAAATCACTCTTAAATGATTTCTGGGTTCCACCGGTTCTGATTATCAGAGGAACTTCATTAAAGCGATAGCCTGCACCGAAGACCAGTTCGTCATTCCGAATCTCGGTTACCTGATTATTGGCAAAGCTCAGGGATATCGTCCTTGATTTTTTTAGTTCAATGCGGGTGCTTAAACTGTTTTTCCATGTCATATCAACATTAATCAAAGGGCTGAATTGTTCATTGATAGATACGACGTTGACCTGATATTGCGGGAGGAAGTTATACTGTATATCGCGCACATAACTGAGTCCGTCTAAATGGTTTGGATCTCCGTCAAAAGGATTATAATCCAGGTTAGTGGTGTAGGACCCAATATTGTATGACGACCTGTATGCATGGCCCAGGGTTATCGAATTCAGGTATTTCTTAATGAATTCAATCCGAGATAATCCGTCAAATGTTACTCGCCAGTTTGGCAAAATGCTGAGAACTGAAGGGAAGGTACTTGTTGTTATTTTCGACGGATCACTTCCTGAATAGGCTGCCAGAAAAGCAGGTATTAATACATCCGGTGAAGTAGGGCCGAATCCGTTGTAAAATCCAGGCTCTGGTTTGATCAGCTGGTCAGTTTGCGGATCGTAATAAGAACCGTTCCTGTCGTAGTTTGGATCAATTTGTTCCCTGGCAGTGGCAAGCCTGAAGGCAATTTCCTGCCTGTACTTTTTGAACTGGTTAAAGGCAGCAGAACTATAATTATTTGTTTCGTCTGTTTTCTCGAAAGCAGTTTTCAGCGTAATAAAAGACATACTGAAATTACCATTAGTGATACGGCTGTCAAAATTGAAAACGGAATCATTATAGTTATAATTGAAGTATTCACTGGTATTTTTAGAGTAGGTCCGGTTGGCATTCAGGTCGATCTTTAAACCAGGCAAAGGTTCAACGCTTGAACGGATGTTGAAGTTGTTATTAAACGACATCAGGTAAGGAGTTGTCAGCAACGAATCTGTTGTGAGCCAGTTATAATCATTTGCTGCCCGGTGTACGAAATCATTGTCCTGCCAGCCCAGTGCAAAGGGGATACCGGGGGCATACATGTCATTGTATACCTGGTTACCAAAAATTTTCGGAGTAGGCATAAATCCGGGTAATAAGGTTCCCTCAGTCTCAGAATAGGAAAATGAGACATTTCGGACGCCCATGAGTGCTCTTACTGCATAACGACCTACAACCAGTAAAGGATTTTCGTTGGCTTCAACTTTTCCGCTTATTTTGAAGGTAACATTGTTATAATCTTTGGGGGCCGTAAACGAAATTTTATTGGGATTGTCTATTTCCACATCTCCTTTTATTTCGTTTCCCTGCTCATCCAAAACCTGCACTGTAACATCTTCGGTACCAAGACGGTGGTATATGGCCCGGGGCGTTTCAGCTTTCAGGGCATATACCTTGCGTTCGTATTTGACCGTTTTGAATAGCTTTTTTTGTTGCCCTCCTTTCCCACTGGTTTGCTGATCAATTTTCTTTAAAAATCCAACCTTGTTATATAGGTTTTGGAAATTAAGCTGCCCGTTCAGCTGTTTGGTGTTCGAATTCTTAACTGTATTTCCCAGCTGAATTGTATCGGCTGTAATGGGACCTGCATCCCAGCCAAAAGAGGCCCTGTAACTTGCATTTGCTGAAATCCAGTTAAGCAGTGGTATTTTATTGATCGGCAAATTGTAGGTGGCATTTAAAGAATGAGTGTAATTGGTCGTTCTTCCAAATCTGAGAATTTCCTGTAGAATAGAATCTTTTTTGGCTTCATAGTCATTAGCTTGCTTGTCCATTCTTCCCTGTGGTTCATCAATTCTCGACATGTTAGTTGCCGAAAAATCCATTTTCAGGGAACGGGTTAGATTCCAGCTGAGATCATAATACCTGTTCCACATAAAATCTTTCCTTACTGTAGGCTTGATAATAATATCGGGATTACTGATATTTCTCAGTTTGATTTCATTATACTGCCTGTTCATCTCCGTCCGGAAAGAAATATTTGCCGGATAAGGGGTAAAGTTGAAATCCTTAATGATCCTGAAAACAGGGGCATTTAAAAATTTCATTTTACTCAACGGGGTAATATTTTTGGGACGTGCGTTAAAATTATAGGATAATGCTCCCCGGTAGCGCCGGTATTCATTGTATTCGGTACTGATGTTCCTGTGGAATGTTTCGTTATAGGAATAGCTTACTGCAAAATTTGAAATATCGTAAATTTTTGGTTTCCCCTCATTTTTGTTGATTTTGACATTCGTAAAATTCAAACTTTTTCGGCGTGTATAATCCTGGGCTATTTTTTTGATCGAGTCTCTCACTTCCTTTGTAGGTGCATTATCCAATGCTGCCTTTAACGGAATATCAGGATCGAGCGGATTATATTCTGGATTAATAAATGATTCTGAATATCCGATATAAGCAGGTATAGAAACTTTTGCTTTTTCGGGGAAGAATTTTCCCAGCTCCAGGTTTGTTGAGAAATCGTATGAATAGGCTTCTTCTTTAGATCGGTCGTTTACTTTTTTCTCGATGCTTCCAAAACCGGGAGTGCTGGCTGTTCCGGCAAGTGTCACCGTACCGAAATCGGCCAGTCTGGCAGAAGCCCTGGCATTAGCCGCCCATCCGCCATGGTCATTGAAATCTGTCAGACGAAGTTCATTAAGCCATATCTCTCCTGATTTTGCCAGCCTGTCGTTATGATATGGGTTATTCATGTCTCCGGGATTGCGGACCCCGATCATGATGGTTCTGATGTTGCTGAGGTTTGGATTTCCACAAACACTGATCCGCCTGTCTCCGTCAAAAATAGGATAAACAGTATTAATGGTTACATTGGAACCGGCCCTGCGCATGGCATCGTTTCGTGCCTGTTTAGCCCTGAGGAACATATCCATGGCTACATCTATCTGATTTTGATCAGGCCAGACTATCAGCCTGTCTCCGCTGTTATCGTTGTTATAGTTACCCGGAGGTGTAACTTTTAATGGCACCTCGTATTCGTAGTAGTTGTCTTTATAATCGGATCCGATACGGATAAATACAGTCAGATCTCCGTCGTTTAAAACCTGTCCGGGAATAGCTTCAGCATGAACGGCCATTTTCAGCCTTTTATACTGTCTTACATCCAGGTTTACATTTTTAAAGGCTGCACGTGCATCATTGTCGGTCAGGTCATTAACTTTCAGTACAATAGACTGTTCGTTTAACTGTCTTAATTGTGGGTTAGTCGGGTCAATGACACGGTCAATGCCAGGAGGCAATACATAATTAACCGGTGTTTTTTTGGCATTCTCTTCGATATTTACTGCTGAAATTTCAAAACTGGCATCAACAGGCTGCGGATTCATGGTACCTTCTGATGCACTGTTGAGTGCCATAGAATATTTTCTCCATTCTCCTCTTATAAGCCGAAGTGTGGCAAAACGTAAGATTACACTATCATTGAAGTTACGCATAAACATTCTCATGAAGCGGATGGATTTGAAATCCTGGATGGAACCAACACGTTTTTCAAAATCCTGAATAGGAATCCTGAACTGGTACCAGGTTACTTTTTCCTGATCCTTGTTTTTGAAGGTAATGGTTGGAGATACCTTGTCAACTATATAATTCTTACCAACTACAAGATCCTGAGGCCTTAAACTCACATGATACTGATAGTAATTTTCAGCTTCACTTAATGTATTATCCCTGTTAATATCTTCTGCATCGGGGAGGGTGGAGCCTGAAGTAGGGTATGATTCCTGAGACTGCTGGGCAGTTGGTGAATTACCTTCCATGCCATTATAGTTCTTGTAGCGCTCAAGAATACTTACTTCATTGGCATCATAATCGCTTCCTCTGAAATAGTGGAAGTCATCGTTTGAAGGATCCTGGCTGGCTTTCAAATAGGCAGCCGATGAGGTTCCGAATGCTGCAGCAATTGAATCCAGGTAATTGGTGAAGAAAGATTGTTCCTGTGTATCATCCAGACCATCCAGCCCTACATCCTGATAGGCACGCGCAGCCGGATCGTTGTTAAATCCATTAACCAATTGCTGTTTCTGGGGTATACGTCCCCAGACCGTGGTATCCACACGATCCGGTTCACCTGGTACCGGCAGCCCGTTTTCAAATGATTTTCGCCCGTCACGCAGAATGTCTTCTGAAACATCTCCCAGGTTAAAATACAGATCTCCACCCTGGTTTGTAGAATCTTCAACATACGGATCCATCATCCAGAATTCGATGTATTCAACATTTGCCGCTTCAAAATCATTGGTCTGGATTTCCCGCATCATACCGCCCCAGCGCGACACCGGATCATTCAGAAAACCGTTTGCATTAATACCTGCAGAATAGGAGGAACCAAGCAGATCATAATTGTAAGGTCCTTTCTGATTGGGGTAATATGCTAAATTCAATACGGAAACAGTCGTTGGAATGTTATTCGGACTTTCCCTGTTGGGCCATATGTCTTTCTCATTTACTTCGGCTACATATGCTGATGACTGGCTCTCCGGAGAACCTTTGATGTGCGAGGGGGTTAATGCGTTGTTCCTGAGGAAAAGGGGGTCGATTACATACCAGGCAAATTTGGCCCTGTTATAACCATAGGCAAGGTCGTTAATCAGGTTCCCTTCCGGGAAAAGGTCATCCTGTCCCTGCGGTGTACTGGCGAGTACCCAGGCAGGGAATGATTTCAGTTCAATCGATGTTTCACTTCCTTCAAAATCATCTATATATGAAACACCGTTTTTCCCGATAGCTTTTGAGGACCCGGGAATTAGATCAGCAAATTCACCATCAATTTGAAAGGAGGAAGGTGCCTTTGTTTCAAGAAATGGGAGCTTGTCAATCAGCGTGGTCAGGAATTGTGATTCTCCTTTATAGGATCCGTTTAGTCCCCAGATGGTATCTGAAATCGGCTCGTCCCCGATATTTACCTTTTGTGTTAGTGGCCGTTCATTTAGGTGCAAAATGGTACCCCCCAGGTAAAAATTATCATTAAACTGGTAATTAAGGTGTGTGCCTACCAGGGTCTTGGTCTGAATATTAAAAAGAGACTGATTCTCGAGGGAGATTTTAATCGGGGTACCCGATTGCAACAATCCTTCATTTATTATTTTCACCCTTCCAAGCGTGTAATCAACTGTATAATCGACATTCTCAGTAAGTTTTCTGGCTCCTGCCGTCACCACAACCGATCCTTGTGGAACATTCATGGCATTCAGGGGTATTTCAGAACTTGATGAGCTCTGGTAGCTGCTTGCCAGCAAGAACTTATTTTTCTCGGCTACTTGTTCTGCCCTGGTTTTGGTGGAGTCATATAATTCCTGAAAAAGGTATTTCTTTTGAATTTCTTCATTAACCCCTTTCTTTTTAAGATATGCTTTCAGGTCCGATCCGAATGGTTCCAGTACGGGAAAAATGACTCTGCCGTTCGAAGGATTTATAGTAACCCCCTGAATAAAATCGAACACCCCATCGGGGTATGGATCCTGCTGTGAGTTAACATTATCCAGGTTCAAAGCACTGATCAGTAAATCTCCGCTGGTTTGTTCTTCTGGAATATAATTCAGCGAAGTACCTGTTTTATCATCATGGTAAAGCACATTGAGCGTAAAATCTGTTTTCTCCACCTGATAGGCTCCAATTGAATAAATGTTTTTCATCATCAGCTTCCAGGTGGGAAGATTGGGACTCAGATTTGTGCCTTTCAATAATTTCACTATAAGTGATTTGGGAGCGTTAACGCCATCTGTTGATAATTCACCAACCCTGTAAGTTCTTCCGTTCAATGTATATT
>DASQZP010000954.1:0-3627 GCA_035638655.1 Bacteroidales bacterium | reverse complement strand
ATAGAAATAATAATGCAGTATAGTGACACCGTCATGTCATCATAATTTCAATTAAAACTATTTATCCAACAATGTTTAAAGAAGGGAACACCGGGTTCATTGCATTGCTTTTTAAAATCCATGACCCCAAAGTATCTGTTTAATCATTATACAGGTTCGACAAAATATGAACCGGGTATTTTCTCTTTAACTTTTTCGGTAAAACGATGTAAGTGTTTGTATGAAATCTTCTTATGATAAGCTAATGTTCCAATAATTATTGCAGTATGAACATTCAACAGTTCAGAACATTTTTGAATTTGATTCTGTTTGATGTAGGAAAGCCCATCATTAAAGAAAGCTAATATTTCATCTTGCTTTAAAAAGGTCGCGGCAAGATGGTCCGCTTCCTTTTCCTGTTTATTAATTTCGTCCTGATGAGTAATATCATCCAAAAAGTGATCACCATCCTTTTTTAAATGATTCAGAACATGAACAATTTCATGAGCCAATGTAAACCAAAAATTATCATTTCTATTATACCTTGCCGTATAAATGATCACAGGAGAACCCTTGTGGATAAAGGAAGCTCCGTCGATATAAGTTTTTTGTAAATGTGAGAGAACTAAAAATTTTACGCCACATTCATTTAACGAATGGAGTATTTTTGACACTCCATCTCTTTCCCGGGTAAAACGGGAATAGTTTTTTGAAAGTTTTTGAAGTTTAATTTTGTCGAATTTTGGTACATCAATTTGTTCTGATGCGTTTTTTGCCATTTGATACCAACAGTTAGCCGCACAAACATTAAACTGTTGATGAGCTTCAGACTTCCTGAAATTGATATCCGACAGCGTTTCTAAGGAATCAAAATGTAAATCATTTGTTTTCCAAAAATTGAAGAATAATTGTTTTAAATCTTCTGTACTTTTAGGCTTTTTAAACCATCTTTTACGGCACATTTCATTAATAGGCATGTACTTATAGATTTTGGACCGTAAATCGACATCGCTCTTGTCTTTTTGGGATTCATCAAGTTGTAATCGATAATTGGTATCTAAATTAATCCAAAACTGTGGGGAAAGATCAAAAGCTTTACCCAGTAATTTAGCCATGTTTAAAGTTATGGATTGTTCATCATTTAGTAGCTTATTAATGTGTTTTGTCGAAAGCCCTAATACATCAGCTAAATCCTGTTGTGTCCAGTTTCTCAACTCCATTAATTCCCGGATATGGTCTCCGGGACCAATGTTTAGAAAAGGTTTGATTTTATTAAGTGTAGCCATAATTATTTTTCCCAATTTGCAATCCTTTAAGGTGCTAAATAAACGATGTGTATAACAGACTATTCGTAGTGTTTAGATAAATCTGTTAAAAATATTGTCCCAACTGTTTTTTCTTCATTCAACCAATTTATATTCATTTCCAAACGATACTGTTTGTTAATTCGAATTGAGTAGTGTGATTCTGAACTCTGAAGTTTCTCAAATTTTAAAGCTGGATGTTTCCATAAGTCATGTATCGTTTCAGCAGCCTGAAGTATTTGAACTCGCATGATAAACTTTTTAACAATATGAGCAGGCAACTTATATTTTGAAGATTTGCCTGTTTTATACAATTCTAAAAGTTTATTGTTGTTACATTTAACGGTCATACGATTAAAAAATTACAAAAGTAATATATACCAAATAGGTAATAATATAAAATTATTTTTTACCAATCAGGTAATGATTAGTACTTATTTTATAAGTCATTGATATAAAGTAGATTATGCTTTGTCCTTTAGAAGGTTTCAAATCAAGGCGTTGTTTTTCTAATTTGATCCATTTGATTAGAATTACGCCACTAATTCACCATTCATTTCCTCAATAATTCCATTCATCTGATCCCCAAATAACTGATACATTCGTCCGATACCACCTTTCGCATCAAACGGTGGATAATCCATATCATCTCGCGTAAAATGGATAGAAGTAGCAATATGATTTTTGATCATCCGGAGCCATTCCATCTGTTCTTCATTGAATTTCAACGCTCCGGCTTGTTTGTTAAAGACCCATTTCTGGAAATTACGATTTACTGTGGTGTCAAAAGGTTTTAATTCTTTATCTAATCCACAAATACGACGTATTAAAGCGACTAAAGCGGTTAACTCTGTTTTGGGATCATTCCCCTGGTAATTCTCTAATCGGGCATAGGCTTGCCAAACACGTAAGGGTGCCATATTTGGTTTTTCCTGCTGTATCTTATCTGATAATTCCCGGATCATTTGATATGTAATATCTTTAAGCCGGTGCGGTTGATCATAGAAAATTTTCAGTGCTGTTATTTCATCCTTATGCGCTTCTAAATAAGACTTAAAATCTTCAACTAATACTTCAGATTGCTGCTTTTGGTCCTTATCCCATCCGGCATAAGTAACTTGATCCATATTGATATTGTCAATTATCTGATCATGCGATATGCGAACCCGTTCGAGGTACGATATCAATTCACCCGTAAAATTAGAAGAGGCTTTATCCTTTAATTGATTATGTGCTTTTTCCTCGTTACCATCGGTTCCACCATCTTCAATAGACCTACCGGATATTTCCTGGATTTTGTCCGGATTATAGACATCCAATAACTCATGTATGACTGTATTGATTGATTTACCGGTCATCTCTTTGAATTTGTCTTTTTCCTGTTCGTATAACTGTTTATTAAGTCGGGCTATTCGATTAGCAGCCGAATCAAAGAAATCCTCGTCCGCACTTCCCATCATAATATGTTGGAGTAGGTCCTTGAACGGTATTGTGGGCTTCCGTTCCAATGGACGACTATCGGTTTTCAGACTTTTGGTAACACCTATGGCATCAATGATTATAAAATGAGTTTTATCGGATTTTGCAGACGGTGTTACTTTTGCAAGATCATCTTTTTGCAACGTTCGGGTACCACGGCCTTTCATCTGTTCAAAATAATTCCGGCTCTTGACGTCGCGCATGAACAGCAAACATTCGATTGGTTTCACATCGGTACCGGTCGCTATCATATCCACTGTGACAGCAATACGCGGATAATATTCATTCCTGAATTGTTGTAAGACGGATTTGGGATCTTCCTCTGTTTTATAGGTTACTTTCTTGCAAAACTCATTACCTTCTCCAAATTCTTCCCGAACAATTTTGATAATATCATCACAATGGCTATCCGTTTTAGCAAAGACCAGAGTTTTGGGAACCTCTTCGCGTTTTGGGAAAATAGTTGGTAAACTTTCTTTAAAAGCTTTGATAATATTTCGAATCTGACTCGGATTTACGACATCTTTATCTAACTGCTTTGATGTGTATTGATAATCATTGTCCAATTGTTCCCAACGTTTCTTCCGGGTTAGCTTTTCCCGCTTTTCAACATACTCCCTGGCCTTTATTTTTTTACCATTCTTAGTGATGTCCGTTTCAATGGTAAATACATCATAGCCAACATTAACCCCATCGGCTACGGCCCTTTCATGGGAGTATTCACTTACTACATTTTCTTTGAAATAACCGTAGGTACGTTTATCCGGAGTAGCGGTTAAGCCAATCTGGAAGGCGTCGAAATAATCCAGGACTTGTTTCCACAAATTATAAATAGAACGATGGCATTCATCTATTACAATGAAAT
>DASQZP010000953.1:0-2519 GCA_035638655.1 Bacteroidales bacterium | reverse complement strand
GTGCCCCGGTAAATGCACCCTTCTCATGCCCAAACAATTCTGAATCGATGGTGCCCTCAGGAATTGCACCACAGTTAACAGCAATATAGGGACCATGTTTTCTGGCACTAAATTGATGAATGATTTGGGGAAATACTTCCTTACCGGTGCCACTCTCACCTGTAATCAACACAGAAAGGTCGGTTGGAGCTACCTGTATAGCTATATCAATGGCGCGGTTAAGTCCTACATAATTACCTATTATTCCGAATCGTTGTTTGATCTTCTGAACATCCATGTTGCTTATAGATTAATATGAATCATACCCTTTTGTATGTTTTGAACTGACATTTTGGTATGTGTTGATAAACTTTTTCAATTTTATATGACAAAATTACAATTTATAACTTATTTTGCTACATACTATTTGAATTATTATGGCATTGAATGACTGTATAACCTGCATTTGCTTTGGGTTTTTTACAAAGCTCCCGTAAAAAGGTGAAATGTTAAATTAAATTAAAACAAAATCTATTAAAAACAGCATTACGTGAATTCTAAAATAATCGGGATCATCCCGGCCAGATATGCCTCTACCCGCTTTCCCGGAAAACCACTGGCTGATGTACTCGGTAAACCAATGATACAAAGGGTTTATGAACAGGCAATGAAAGCTTTGCCATTTGTATTCGTAGCTACTGATGACAAAAGGATTGAAGAGGCTGTAATGGGGTTTAACGGTAAGGTGATTCAAACATCAACTGATCATCAGAGCGGAACCGACCGGATTGCTGAAGCGGTCAGGAAAATTACCAATAGGACGGACGAAACCTACGATATAGTAGTTAATATTCAGGGTGATGAACCTTTTATTCTGCCTGAACAGCTTAAGCTACTGGTAAGTTGTTTTACAGAAAAAACCGATACACAGATTGCTACCCTGGTAAGGAAAGTGACAGATAACGAAGATATTTTTAATGAAAATTATCCCAAAGTGGTGCTCAATTGCCGCAATGAGGCGTTATACTTTAGTCGTTCTCCCATTCCCTTTTTGCGTAATAAAGACCGGAATACCTGGGCCACAGCACATACTTATTACAAACACCTGGGTATTTATGCTTACCGAACGGATGTGCTGGAAGCCATTACCCGCCTGGAACCCTCTTCCCTGGAGCTGGCTGAGTCGCTTGAACAAAACCGTTGGCTTGAGAATGGCTACAAAATCACGGTGGCAGTAACTGACCAGGAAAATCTGAGTGTGGATACCCCTGAAGACCTGGAGAAGATTATCCGGCAATATGGTAAAGAACAGAAATGATGTGATTCTTGTAAAACATAATGATAGCAATTAGTCAAATTTGACATGATTTACAACACATTTTTTTAGCCGGAAATTTAACAGGCAGTTAATACATCCTTCACAAAGTTTCCATATTTTTGTATGTTACAGAAAATAATTTAAAAATATTGAGCATGAAAAAAATTTTACTTCTTATTATTATTTCAGTTTTGTCACTTCCTTTCCTGCAGGCGCAAAACGACCTGTTCTTTTCGGAATACGTAGAAGGAACCGGTAATAACAAAGCACTGGAAATTTATAACCCGACTGATCAGGCGATTGATCTTACCAACTACTGGATATTGCGGTTTAGTAATGGATCTTCCAGTTTTGATGGTGGAGGAAAGACTCAGCTCGATGGTATAATTCAACCCTATTCTACTTTTGTAATTGTCAACGGGCAAAAAACCTCAACTGATATTTCACCGGCTGCCGATTCGGTATTACAGGCACTGGCCGACACGCTTGATCATGCATATCCTGCACCCACTTATATGAACGGGAATGATGCAATTGCACTTGTGAAAAATAATAAAGACGTACCAATCTCATCAACAAATTATGGAGACTTGATTGATTTAATTGGTCAAACCGGTTTAAGATCTGTAATGGAAAATGCGGTAGGCTGGTCAAATATTAAGGATTCAGTGGTGACTTATAGCACAGGAGGAGATAATCCGGTTCAGGTTCAGGCTACAATTTCCAATTATGTTGTTCCCGGGAAATCCGATGATGGTGTGGCAAGCTTTGGACCATACTGGCTGTGCTGGACCAAAGACCATGTATTAATCCGTAAACCTGATATTACTCAAGGAGTTAATATTAATCCTGACCCATTTATCGTCACAGAACAATGGGATACACTTACCGGTTATGTTGGAGAAGATGGATCCTGGACACAGGTAGATAACTGGAGTAACCTGGGAACACATGCCTGTGTGGCTGATCCGAATTATTCTACTGCAGCTACTGAGCATATAAGTGAAGATATGGCAACTGTTTATCCAAATCCTGTACAGGATAACCAATTTACTATCAAAGCTGACAGGCAGATAGAATCGTTCCTTATATCCAATATGCTTGGACAGATAATCTATCGCTCTGCATCAAGCCTGGCACAAAAACAGATTACTGTTGATGCGCATATACAAGGGGCCGGAATCTATTTCCTTAAAATTAATTTCCCGAATAATCAACAGGT
>DASQZP010000952.1:0-2393 GCA_035638655.1 Bacteroidales bacterium | reverse complement strand
TGAAATTACAGGACTAAATGATGCGAAGAAACTACTTGAGGATATTCCAAATAAGGTTAAGGATATTTTAGGAATCCTTGTAGATGTAAACTTTTACCAATCAGCAAAGGGAAACTATATTGAAATTATTGTCGATAGATATCCTTTTCCTGTAAATTATAAGGGTCAATACCATTATAGAAGCGGAAGCACAAAGCAGCAGCTAAAAGGAGCTGCCCTTGACAAATTTTTACTACAAAGAAAAGGAAAACGATGGGATGGAGTACCCGTTCCAAAAGTCTCAATAGAAGATTTAAAGGCTGAGACTTTTGACTTTTTTAGAAAGAAGGCTATTCGAGCTCACCGTATTGAAGAAGATGTAACCGACACAAACAAACTATTAGTAGAAAACCTTCAATTGATAGAAAATAACTATCTGAAACGAGCGGCTATTCTTTTATTTCATCCAAAACCAGAAAAATTTGTAACTGGAGCTTATATTAAAATTGGATATTTTGAAACAGATGATGACCTGAAATTTCAAGATGAAGTAAGGGGCAACATTTTTGAGCAAGTTGAAAAAACAATGGATTTGCTATTTACAAAATACATCAAATCTATTATCAGTTATGAAGATTTAAACAGGGTTGAGAAATACGAATTTCCAAAGGATGCCGTGCGTGAGGCCCTGTTAAATGCCGTTTCTCATAAAGATTATTCTGGTGGCACTCCTGTTCAAATTAGTGTTTATTATGATAAGCTAATATTTTGGAACGAAGGTCAGTTGCCTGAAAACTGGACGATTGAAAAATTATTGACAAAGCATCCGTCAATACCATACAATCCTGATATTGCGAATGCTTTATTCAGAAGTGGTTATATTGAATCATGGGGTAGAGGAACATTAAAAATGATAAATGATTGTATCCGCTTTAATATCCCAAAACCTGGATATTTTTATGATATGTCCGGTTTCTGGGTTGAGTTTAGAAAAGACATGTACCATGTTGAATACCTTAAATCAATCGGATTAAATGACAGACAAATTAAAGCAATACAATATCTCAAAAAGAATGGAAAAATAACGAATAGTGATTACCAACAAGTAAATAATTGTTCGAGAAATACAGCAAGTAATGAACTTGCAGAATTAGTTAAAAAAGAATTACTGAAATCAAGTGGTCAAAAGGGAGCCGGTGCATTTTATAATTTCAGATAAGAAATATTATATTGCACAATAATTGCACATATTGCACAATACAATTATCTAAAAATATAGTTGACCGTAAAGGCAGCAAAAAGACAGGAGGGTATTATGTTAAATAATTTAATCGAGCGGCCCGAAGCACAGGATGGCGACACCATCATCCTCACCGGCTTCGACCCCGAAATCGTTCTCAGCTCCATCCAAACGGTGATTATGGAACATGAACAACGAACAACTAAACATATGATTAGTAAATGGTAATTGGTAATTGGTAATTAGTGATTAGTAATTGGTAATCAACCAGTCACCAATAACCAATAACCAATAACCAGTAACCAGAAACCCCGCCCGCTGCCCCTTTATCCCCTAAAGGGGACCAGCCGCACAGTAACCAGTAACCATTAACCATTAGAAAACCAGCAGCCCCTCAACAACTAAACAAATAAACGAATAAACAAATAAACAAATAAACAAATATCATAATTCTGGAACCGGCAGCCCACTTCGGTCTTCCGTCTTCGGGCTTCCGTCTCAACAACACCTCAACAAATAAACAAAACATATTTCTGAAATCGGATGCCTACTTCCGTCTTCCGTCTTCCGACTCAACAAAATATTCCCTATCTTTGATATATGAGGTTAAAAAAAACTGAAATACAAATTATTACAGATATCATCCGGCAAATTGATCCCGGGGCAGAGATTCGTCTGTTCGGCTCCCGCGTCAATGACAATGACAAAGGAGGCGATATTGATTTGCTTATCCTCAGTAGCAAGATAAGTTTGCGCGAAAAACTGACCATTCGCTACAAAATGAAAGAAAAACTCGGGGATAGGAAAATTGACCTGCTTGTTACCGAAAAACCCGTGACAGCCTTCACCAGGCATGCATATAAAAACAGTGTCATGCTATGACCAAAACTGATCAGTTGAACATTTTGGCAGAAAACACGAACGCGCTCAATCAGGCCATCAAATGGCTGGAACGATCCTTTGATCAATGTCAGCATCTCGATCCTTATGCCCTGTCTGACGATGAAACCGACCGTTTCGAAACACTCACCAGTCGGTTTGCCCGCGTAACTGACCTGCTTTTCAGCAAAGTATTCAGAAGCATTGCTTACCTGGAAAAAGGGAAAGCCCTCTCCTGGCTGGACCTGCTGATTTTTATGGAAAAGCAGGAAGTGATTGACGATGCTGACAAAGC
>DASQZP010000951.1:0-3428 GCA_035638655.1 Bacteroidales bacterium | reverse complement strand
ATTAGCCAGCCGGTATTGTATCCTTTACGGTTGAAATAAGAAAGTTTAAAATACCAGCCGTCGATTTGATAGAAATGGAAAGTTTCATTTATCACTGTTTCGAAAGTGAAGAAGCCTTTTTTAACCTCAAACAGGAATAATGTGAGATAATCGGGAGAATAGCCCTTATAAGTATAATCTTCGACAGTGGATGGATCATCAAAAACTTTGTGCAGGTTCATAAAATCAATTTCATGACTGAGCGGATGCAAAAAATTTTCTTTCCGTGTTGTATCTGTATTGAACATTTCCCGGTAGGGTTGAAAATATACATTAAGGATGTCCCATTTCGACCCCAGATTTTCTTTCTGGATCTGCATGTACAACACAACCGGTTCCTCCCTGCCTTTGTAAAGAAAATTAGCTGATACTTCGGCGTACCAGTCACCGCCTTTGAACTCGAGATATTCAGGATGGCTTTTATTTGTTACCTGGTCGATAAATTCCTGCTTGAGTTGATCATCAATAGTAGATGTCTCATTATCAAACAGTCTTTCAAGATACTTTACACGGGTTTTGTCATTGCGTCTGTATGGTTTATTGTTATATCGTTCACCTTTTAAATCCTCTTCATTGTTAAAGCGCCTGAAAAACTGATTTACCTGTTTGGTTTGCGCATAGAACATACTTTCATCTTCATTACCCTGCAACTTAAGGTGCTGACCGTTTGCAGCCTGAAGACCAAGAAAAGCAATTGCCCCTAACAATAATGATCTGCTGTATCTCATAATTCAGTTCTTTTTACATATAATAACGGGAAACCAGTATTTTAAGTACCTGGCGAAGCTGTCCTCCGGATTATCCTGTCAACAGTATAATTAGAGGCTGTCAATAAAGTCAAGTGTCTGCATCAAAATATTCGGGAACAAAGCCTGTCCCGTTCTAAACGGGAGCGTGCAAAAATTTAATCCGCAGTATACTTTTTCAATTAGCAATTAGCAATTGGCAATTGAAACCCTGAGGGAGAAGTAACCGGTGCATAATTTGAACAACATGTTGGTAAAAATTGTCTCCTAAGCGCCTAATGCTTATGAGGAATTAAAATTTTTGCAATAACGCAGTTATCGGACATTATGGACAGACACTAATTAATAAAATGAGGAAGTACAATCCGTCCTGCAGGTTATACTTCCTCAGCAAATTGATAATAACAAAAGGTAACAAAACCATTAATTGCTGCTACCTGGTAGTTTCCTTAACGCGGATATCGCCCAGCAGTACATCCCAGAATCCAATAAGACGCCCACCAATCTGTGTTTGTTTACGTTTCACATAAACTGTAATGTCCTTTTTAGTGGTATCCTGGTAGATCAGGCCTTCGTCGCTTGTACCGGTAAAGCGCTGATAAATGGTAATAACTCCTACGTATGTTCCGTCCGGTTGCCTTTCGAGATCACTTACATATTCTATGTTGAACCATTCAATATCCACCTTGTCGTAATTAAGGCGCATGAGTCTTTCGAAATACTGGCGTACCGGATAATATTTAACATCAGGATGGTTCAGTGAGGAAACGCCCATTTCGCTGCCGTCCATAAAAAGTTCTTCGGCACGGTCCATTACACGACTGGCTTCAGCAAAAGGAGTATTTTTATCCCCAATAATCACAATATATTTTGACAAATCCCTGACCTTTTCCAGCGCCAGGCTATCAATAGCTTGCTTTCTTTCGGGAGAGATATGATCCTGTGCATAGGTTTTGCCTGCAACAATTATAAAGGCCAGTACCAGTAAATATCTTAATTTAATCATCATAAACATTTTTAAAATTAATAATCA
Source organism: Bacteroidales bacterium (assembly GCA_035638655.1). Lineage (GTDB taxonomy): Bacteria > Bacteroidota > Bacteroidia > Bacteroidales > DASQZP01 > DASQZP01. The sequence continues at coordinate 1,610 of DASQZP010000951.1, read as the reverse complement.
ATTATTTCTAAAACGCCAGAGGCTACCTCTTGATCAGGTCAAGTTCTTTTATCTTACCGGAAGCATCCTGTCTGATCTTATAAATGCTGTTTGGGTTTACCTTTACATCTTTAAGATAATTGAGGTATTTACTAATCGTTGTAGGCTCATCATAATCGGTAACATCTCCCTGCTGGTAAATGATGATCAACACCACTGCATTGGGCGAGTTAAAATAATTGAGTGTTTGACTGATCAACTGGTTGGAACGGGTAATATCTCCACGTTGACCGGCAGCTACGATCTCATTGAAATTCTTTTCCAGGTTATATTCAAGGGAGAGTTCGGACTGACTCTCCGATGGATTCTCTCCACCGGTATTCCCGGCATTCTGTTCATTTGTTCTGGCCATGGCTTCACGTTCCTGGTTCAGTTTATCCTCCACCTGGGCAATCAGGTCTTTGATCTCCGGGTCATCCAGATTCAGGTCCTTGATTTTTGCCAGTTCTTCTTCTTTTTCCTGAAGAGTCATTGTATTACTGTCATCGAGTAATGCCCTGAGCCTGTTTTTAGTATTTTCCTTTAGGATCTTTTCCTGTGCTGCTTTTTCAGCTGCGAGCTTTTTCGCCTTACAGCCGCCGGCCCCAAGTAACACCATACCCAGCAACATAATTAGCATCAAATGAGTAAATGACTGCAGTTTCTGTTTATTCACTTTTATTCCTGCAGTCCTTTCTTCAAACGTCGTCATTGTCGGTTTATCAAGATTTTTATTCATCATACAAGATTAATTAAGGGTTGTTTTTACAAATATCATAATTTTTTTTGATGCCTCCATGGCTCACAACTTAATTAAGTAACAACAACAAACAGCTAAATATTGTGATTCAGTATAAAAAACTAAATACAGATAGCATGATAGTCTGTGTCTTTTCATTCAATAAAAATCATACCAAAAATACACAAGAAGTAACGGGATTACCCTAATTAGGAGAGATTTGTCATAAAAAGAGACAAATTAATATACCCTGCCTCACTTAATATTTGTGGATAAACATACACATACAGGTACTGTTCAAACCCGTCAGGTTTGCGGTGCGCTGACGGGTTTGTTAAATTTTATCATTGAAACAATTATTCATCAGGAGAAGTAATATTCTTTATTTTTCAATTCTGAATGAATATTCCCCTGCATCTACATCATAAACAACCGCATTGGTTTTTCTACCGGCAAACCTGATATGGGGAAGAGAGAGCCCTTGTCCTTCACGGTTCATACAAATTCTGTTGCTTTCTCTGATTAACGGAGAAGATCCTTTTTCCACGGGAATTTCCACAATTGCTGATGAATTTGCGGGTATGGAGACATTCATTACCAGTCCGCCGGGAGGCAATTTCACCCATTCACTCATTACTGTGCCATACCATGTTTTAAGAGTAGCCCGGGCATTATCAAGTTTATCGGGTATAAGAGGCGCAATAAGTATCTTTTTGAATCCGGGCACGCTGTCAATTGGTCTGATTCCGGCAAGATACCCATAAAACCACTCTCCCACTCCGCCGAGTGCAAAATGATTTCTGGAATTCATCTGATCAGGTGGTTCAGTATTGCTGTTCCACAGTTCCCACAT
>DASQZP010000950.1:0-3206 GCA_035638655.1 Bacteroidales bacterium | reverse complement strand
TCTTTTTGAATCCGGGCACGCTGTCAATCGGCCGGATACCGGCAAGATACTCATAGAACCACTCTCCCACCCCGCCAAGTGCAAAATGATTTCGCGAATTCATCTGATCAGGTGGTTCAGTATTGCTGTTCCATAGTTCCCACATGGAAGTAGCACCGTTTTTAATCATGTATCCCCAGGAAGGATAGGTATCCTGAATTGCCAGCTGGTAGGCCAGGTTATGATAACCGTACTCACTAAGCATTGGCAGCAAACTGGCAGTACCGAGGAAACCGGTTGAAAGATGGGTATCACGATTCATAACATCTTTTGCTACCTGGTCGATTACGGCCTGTCGGAGAGCGGTTGGGGTAATGCCAAATGCAACAGGTAACAGGTTGGCTGTTTGTGTATCTTTGAAATAACTTTTTGTTTGCGAATTAAAATATTCGCTGTTGAATGCATTAGCAATATCGCCGGCTAATGAATCATAAGTATCAGCATCTTCCATTTCCCCAATGATACTGGCCATTTTCCCCAACAACGAGACACTGCGGTAATAATATGCTGAACCAACAGGTTTTCCCGGACTGGCAACCGGTGCCACCCAGTCGCCATACCCATACCAGTCACCCTGCTGCCACCAGTATAATCCATCTTTACTGTTTCGTCTCATATATTCCACCCATGCTTTCATGCCGGCATAATTATCCCGGATTATTTTAGTATCTCCATAAAAACGGTACATTTCCCAGGGGATGATCACTACTGCATCACCCCATCCGGGCTTGGCAGGTCCATCAACCACGATGGCCGGATTTACATCATATACATAACCGGATGAATCCTGGCTGTCGATAATGTCTTTCTCCCATTTTGCAAAAAAGCGATCCATGTTCATGTTATAGCTTGCTGTAGGAGCAAATATCTGGGCATCACCCATCCAGCCAAGTCTTTCATCCCGCTGGGGACAATCAGTGGGAACGCTCATCATGTTGGCTTTCTGTCCCCGGAAGATGTTCTTCCAGATGCGGTTTATTAAGGTATCGGCACAATGAAAATAACCGGTAACCGGTGCATCAGAGTGAAAAACCTGCGCCTTTAAAGACTGATTATCCGGCGCTTTAGTAAGTCCTTCAATTTGTACATAACGAAAACCATGGTAGGTGAAATGCGGATGCCAGGTAACCGGGGTATCGTTTTTGCAGATGTAGATATCAGTTGCTTTGGCACTCCGGAGGTTTTCCTGGGCAACGGTTCCGTCATCATGCAGAAGTTCAGCGTAACGGAGAATAATACTGTCTCCCTTTTTTCCTTTTATTGTAATTTGTGCACGGCCGGCTATATTCTGCCCAAAATCTGCAATATAGATACCCCTGATGGGTTCAGTTATATTAACGGGTGACAGTGTATCAGTAACACGGATGGGAGGTCCCTGCTGTGCCACCAGCCTTGCGGTGGTGCTGTCGGTTTCAACAGCATTGTGCCAGGCTGCATCAACGAACCCCGGTTTATTCCATCCGGGTTCTTCAAAGTTGGCATTGTATGTTTCGCCATCATAGAGACTGTTGTATATGAGTGGGCTTGTACTTACTTTCCATGTATTATCAGAAGTAATCACTTGTTGCTTACCATCCATATACTCAATTTCGAGCTGAGCAAGCAAACACAAGGGACCATTACTATAGACAGCAGCACCCGACCAACCAAGGCCACTGCTCCACCACATATTCCCCAGCCAGGCTCCAATGGCATTTTTCTCTGGCTGCAACAGGCCGGTAACATCATAGGTCTGGTATTGTATTTTGTCCGGATAATTTGTCCAGCCGGGTGTCAGCAGGTCATTACCTACTCTTTTACCATTAATGAAAAGGACATAACTTCCCAGTCCGGTAACATAAACCCTTGCCCTGCGAATGGTACCTGCAGTTTTAAACTTTTTTCTTAAAGCCAGTGAACGGGGTGGCACATACTTTTCCTTTTCACCCTGTTTAATGTAACTGCCAGTCATTCCGGCCTCATCAGTTGTGATCCAGTGTGCCTGCCAGTCGGCTGGATTTAACAGGCCCATCTCCCACCAGGCTGGTTCGCTATAGGCCGATACTTTACCTGATTCATCCCATATTTTCACTTTCCAGTAATATCGCTTTCCGGAAACAAGCTTTTGCCCCTTGTACTTTACAGCATGTGAAATTGAACCTTCAACTATTCCTGAATCCCAGCAATCCACCTTATCATTGTTGAGCAGGCCAGCACTTGAAGCAACAAGAATCTGATAAGCCGTCTGAGCGGCACCTCTGGAAGTATCATTCATCTGCCAGGACAAACGGGGAAAAGGATTGTCGATACCGAGGGGTATTTTTGTAAGCTCGCAGGTGAGATTAACAGGAGCTGTTTTTTGTTTTTTTTCCATACAGGAAGAGAATAAAAGAATTATCACTATAAATGATAAAACTTTAAAAGATAAGTGAAAATGAATTTTCATAATGCTTTAAATTTAAAATTCTAATCCAAATTACTATTTTGGGCCCATTAATACAAATAAAGAAAAACCATATTGTATTTATATGATTGTTGAGTCTACTCCGAAAAGCCAACAATAGAATTTTCAGCTACTTTTTGCCCTGAGCCTAAAGGGTAAAATAGCTGAAAATCAGACTCCCTGTCTGTACTGCTTTCGGCAGGCAGGTCTTTAGGGTAAGAGGCAAATCCTGATTTTCAGTTTTACTTAATAAAGTACTTTTCAGAGTGGACTCAATGTTTCAGAAAATTAAAAAATAACCGAATACCCAAAATGTTGAAAAAATATTTCAAATAATCTAAAACACTGACGGAAAGGAATTTTCATAAAGATCAGAAGCAGCTTTCTTATTGGCATTTGCATGTAAGAAATGTAATTTTAACAGATAATTAGGAACCATTTTATGAAATAAATTTAACTTCACCCAATCAAAAAATTTAAACAAAATTATCGCCATGACAAGTACAAATTATTCTTTTAAAAATTCAGTAGTTAAATTTCTGATCATTTTTTTGTGTTTTTTCTCGTTTGCGCAAACGGAAAATCAAATTGCAGCACAGAAGCTTTCCGGAAACGATAATTTTCCGCGCAGTATTCAGTCTTTTGATGCAAACTGGCATTTTCATAAAGGAGATGTTGAAGGAGCACAGAATAAAAATTTTAAAGATAAAGGCTGGCGTATTCTGGATGTACCCCATGATTGGAG
>DASQZP010000949.1:0-2148 GCA_035638655.1 Bacteroidales bacterium | reverse complement strand
CCCCGATGGCGGGATCTTCGTTTCACTACGACAAGTGAAAAACAAAAAAACATTCAAAGGAAGTAAGCTATTGTTAGCAGGGGATTTACATTTAATTAAAAAAGTAAATTGGGTACACTAACAAAAAACATCGCAGAAATCGAAAGAATGTTAAAGACGCTGATAAAATCTTTAGAAAACAAACCCCTGAACCCTTGGACCCTCGTCTCCAACTAAATTTGAGAAGAAACAATATAATAAAATAAAATTTCACACCCCTAATTTACTAAATATTCAATGAAGCAATGCCTGAAATTCAATATAAAAAACTGAATGATTATTTGCAAAACCTTAAAGAAAACCAAAAGGCCGAGGGTTTTGCCCCGGTGTATTTGATTTATGGTGAAGCGCTGCTGTACAAAAGCGTGCTGGAAACCCTGCTGGATGTCTTGTTGCCCAAAAAGAATCGGAGCTTTAATTACCAAGTCATTGACGGCACGAATGGTCATATCGAAGAGGTTGTCGAACGGATAAACACCTATTCACTTTTAGCTGAGACAAAAGTGGTTGCCGTTCGCGACTCCAAAATATTCTACTCAAAACAGGATGAAGGCCGGCTATTACAGAAGGCAAAAGAAGCTTATGACACCCAAAACATTAAGGAGGCTGCAAAGTTACTGTTGAGTCTTCTGGGTATTTTAAATCTATCCTTTGATGATATCAGTGAAACCAATAGAATAAAGACCTTGAAGTTCGATTCAGACACGTCGAGTGAATATGAATGGATTGATGTGGTCATAAAGTTTTGCAAGGAAAACAACCTTTTTATACTTGCTGAGAAAGATAATGTCGATATTTTGCAGCAAGCCATTGTAAAAGGATTTCCAAAAAAAAATCATCTGGTCATTACCACTGATATGGTTGATAAACGCCGAAAGCTTTTTAAGATCATAAAAAAAACCGGCATAATTATTGACTGCTCGGTACCAAAAGGAGATCGAAGGGCGGACAAAATTGCACAAGAAGCTGTACTTTCCGAGAGAATGGAAGTTTTGCTTGACCGGTATGAGAAAACAATGGATACGCTAGCCTACCGTACAATGTATGAAATGACCGGTTTTGATATTGGAACTTTTTCCGATAATCTTGCAAAACTAATTAGCTATGTCGGAGATCGGAAACGGATCACGACAGAAGATGTCGCATTTGTTCTAAAACGCACAAAAAAGGACCCCATATATGAATTGACAAATGCCATAGCAGATCGAGATATCGATACATCGCTCTTTTTTTTAAATTCACTTCTGGCGGAAAATTTTCACCCCCTTCAAATTCTGGCTTCAATGACCAATCAGATCAGAAAGCTTTTGGTGATTAGGGATTTTGCGGAAAGTTCCCATGGCAGTTCCTGGTATCCTGAAATGCATTACACTCAGTTTAAAAACAACATTATGGCATCGGTTCAGTCATATAATAAAGAACTTCTGAAGCAGATTGAAGATTGGGAAAACATGCTCTCAGGCAATATGGATGGGGGCACCCAGCGAAAAAAAAAGAAGCGTGAAACTAAAAAACGTAAACCGGTTACGGATATTGAAATTCCAGACAATCCTTATCCTGTCTACAAGATGTTGATAAAGTCAGAGAAATTTACGAAAAATGAGCTTATTGACGACATTGAACATTTGAGTCAGGCTGATTTTCGACTCAAATACACGAAACAAAGAGCCAGAATAATATTGGAAGAGGCGATCTTTTGGATATGCAAGGATTAGGTCATACGTCTTTAAAGGGAGAGCATTAGTGGGCTTTATTAGACAACAGGAGAAACGTCTGGCCGTTCGCCTGTTAATTTGGCAGTATCAGAGGATGAATATTATTGTTCCTTCAATGGAGGCATTGGAGCAACAGGCTGACAGGTTAATTGAAGACGCTCATCGAATTGCACGTGAAAGAGGACGAAATGTAATATCAATTCTTAAGGAAATGATCGGTGATCTAAAACAAAAGAAATGAAATTTATATTTTTAAAATCTTATGGCGATATACCGTCTTTGCCCCTAAAATAGTGGTATTATTTTGTTGAAAAAGAATTTTCATTATGTTATTCAGCCAGATCAATCAAAGGGATTGAATCTCGTTATTGTTATTAAATTAAAATGTTAACGA
>DASQZP010000948.1:0-2158 GCA_035638655.1 Bacteroidales bacterium | reverse complement strand
TCACTCTTGAAAATTATGATCCCTACCCACATATTAGCGGTAAAATCGCTGTTTAGTTTTTTATTCTATTTTTTTCTTATGTTTTTATGTTTTGACTACTGATGTAACTCACTCAAAACAGAATGAGTATAAATACTTTCGAAGAGAAAAGAAAAATTTAATGTGATACAACATATTCCCGGGTTTGGCGTAGATTATTTGTTTCCTGTGTTGTAATCACCAAATGTTTATTTATTTTTTTTACATAAAATCCAAATTTCCAGATTATGAAAATCTTTAAAAGACTTTTCCCATTGCTTTTCCTGGTTACAGGAACCACTGTACTTCAGGCTTCCGGACCGGATAAGGATTCTACTATATTATTCGGAGCAGATGAATCTGTCGATTCAAATTTTGAACCCAATCTTGACAGCCTTCTTAATCTTTATTATGTTCAACAATCGGTAAATATTGATTCCATCAGGTTTTCAATGGAACCTGGGTCGGCTGATACAAGCGAGTTTAATGTGCCGGATTCTGTTCTCATTGACCGGTTGAGCAAAATTCCCAGCGTGGTAGACCTTACCTATAACCATATTGTAAGAAACTACATTAAGGTTTATACCATGAAAAGGCGTGAAAATGTTGAGGTAATGCTGGGCTTGAGCAAATATTATTTTCCCGTTTTTGATGATATTTTTGATTATTACGGGGTTCCCAATGAGCTGAAATACATGTCTATTATAGAATCAGCGCTCAATCCGCGTGCTTATTCAAGGGCACGAGCTGTTGGTCTGTGGCAGTTTATGTACGGCACTGGTCGTCTGTATGGTCTCACTATTAATTCTTATGTTGATGAACGCAGAGATCCGATAAAATCGACCATCGCTGCTGCCAAATTTGTAAAAGATCTATATGATATTTACCAGGACTGGACGTTGGTAATTGCTGCTTATAACTGTGGTCCCGGAAATGTAAACAAAGCCATTCGCCGGTCAGGCGGGAAAACCAATTACTGGGACATATATTATTATTTGCCCAGGGAAACCAGGGGGCATGTTCCTGCCTTTATCGCTGCGGTATATACTATGAATTATTATCGGGAACATGATCTTTATCCTGCTGATATCGAACTTCCCATAGCCGCTGATACCATCATGATACACAATAAACTGCATCTCAAACAGGTTGCGGATGTGCTCGATATTCCACTCAAGGAACTCAGGGATATGAATCCTCAGTATACAAGAGACATAATTCCGGCCACGGGAAAATCATATGCATTATCCATTCCTTTTAATTATACCGCCCAGTTTATTGATTTGAAGGATTCGATATTTGGCTATAAGGATTCAATTTATTTTGACAATCCTGCCGTGGTAACCCCTCATTATGCTTCAAGGACGTTTGTTCCCAGGGCACCTTCCGGCAATATGACGAGATTGTACTATACAGTTAAACCAGGTGATAACCTGGGATATATCTCACAATGGTATAATGTACGGATCTCTGACCTTCGTTACTGGAACAATATACGCAGAAATCTGATCAGGGGTGGTCAAAAACTGGCAATTTATGTGCCTAAGAAGAAATCTTCCTATTATGCAAAAATAGAGCACATGAGTTTTTCTGAAAAACAGCGTGCTGCGGGTATCAGCGTTCCCGGAGAAACGGTTACCGCCAGTGTACCTGTTGAAGAAAACGGAGATTATATTTATTACACTGTCAGGTCTGGCGATACTATTTGGGATATAGCTAAAAAATTCCCAGGAGTTTCTGATTCAGATATTATTAAGATCAACCATTTTAATTATTCGGAAAAGATTAAACCAGGTCAGAGAATTAAGATCAAACGTAAGAACTGATGATGACCAATGGGTAGTAATTGTTAATTATGAAACCTTCCAGGACGCTGTTGTTCCTACTTTTAGTGTTTGCCATCCTGCTTATTCTGAGCCTGGTATTTCCTGCGGATGGGATTAAGTTGTGGGGGGACAAAAAACTCACTTACCCGGATATCCAGTCGATCTTTACGCGTGAAAAGGTTCAATATGCTGATATTTCTGCTATTATAGAGAACAGCCAGATTGATGAAGATACGATTGTCATTCAGGATACTACAGTAAATGATTCCCTGGCGTCATCTGAGACTCAGGTTGATTCAGCTACTGTTCTTCAG
>DASQZP010000947.1:0-2368 GCA_035638655.1 Bacteroidales bacterium | reverse complement strand
AAGGGGCGTTTTTGATTTGTAATTTAGCAATCGAAACGAAAAATCCGAACGGAAACGGGTAAAGGCTGAGCGAAAAACGTCCCCTTAATGCGCCTTGTTAGCTGGCTATATAATTTGAACTTACTTTTTCTTGAGCTGATTGAGTAAGGGTTCCATTTCCCTATAGATCTGGAACTCTTTAGTTTTAATACCAGCGTCATTTGCAATTTTAATATGTGAATTAATTTTTTGCCAAACTCTTTCTACCCAGAGATAATCTTTATATTGAGTTGAAGAATGATGTGGAATGGCAACAGCATTATGATAGTAAACACTTAGTTTATCGAAAAACAAATCCTTTACCGTTCTACCTAAAAGAATAAAGAGCGTATTGGAACCAACACTAAGCTTTTTCATTTCATCATGAAATTTTTCCATTTCATGACAAAGCGAGTCTTCATTTTCTCGATCAAAAAGACCTTTAGCTGATTTTGTAACTGTGTTGGAAATAAGATCTGTCATGTATGCTCCCCGATAAGAACTTTTATTGAAGGCGTACATTAGTTTTCTATCGTGTTTTCCCCCATGATAATTCTGCCAATTATGGCCTAAAGTATTTGATTTGTTAAGACCTACAATGATCACTTTTGTGTGAAGAACTTTGATAGATTCTTCAATGATAGAAGGATTGGAAGGTTCATTTTCGTCCCAAATTGCCCAAGAACCCCTTTTAGCAAGAGAAGAAAGATTTTCGAAATGAGTTCTATCCATAAAAAGGTTAATATTAATTGAATGCCAGCTAACGACCCTGCGCATAAGGGGCGTTTTTGATTTATAATTTAACAGACAAAACGAAAAATCCGAACGGAAACGTCAAAAAGGCCAAGCGAAAAACGTCCCCTTAATGCGCTTGTTATACATTTTCCACTCTATTTAACTAAAGATTTCCAAAAAGTTTTGGCAGATTTCCGTAACGTTTCATCTAATGCAATATCACCAATATTCTTTGCGGTTAAAGAAATTATTTTTTCAAACTCTTTTTCATCCATCTTCCCTTCAATAATTTCTTTGATAATTTCACAACCATAAAGGCCTCCACAATGACGAACATCAAAAACGCCCTCTTGTACCTCATTTACCAATCCGTCAATTTGTGAAGGATCACCTTTGCTTTGCTTGATTATTTCTTCTTGAATTCTTTGGTTAAAGCCATTTATTTTTTCGTATACATCCAAGGCTTCTTTTCCTGAGAAAGTTTTAGCCAATCGTGATAAAGCTGTTATTTTTGCAGCACTCTCTGAAGTAGTAATTTTATTCTTTATTTCATCAGGTAGTTTAATCAGACTTAAATATTTGCTAATAGTTGAACTTGACCAACCTGTTTCATCTGATACTTTTTTTTGCGAGCCATATTTTTCATACAAAATATTTATAGTATTTGCCTTGTCCATTGGATTCATATCAGCACGGTGAATATTCTCAATTAGTGAAAGTGTCATGGCATCTGTATTATCAATATTTTCTCTTACTATACATGGAACAGTTTTAAAGTCAATTCGACGACATGCTTTAAGGCGTCTTTGACCAGATATAACTTCATAATTTCCATTAGACATAGGTCTAACAATTAAAGGTTGAATCAACCCTTTCTTTTGAATACTTGTGGATAACTCTTGAATTCCAGAATCTTCTTGGCCTGCATCGAGATCTTTTCTGGTATTAAAGGCTGATACTTCAAGTTTGGATAAAGGTATGTCTATTGTATTCATGATAAAGAGAATTGTCCTTCTTGACTAGCTTTGTTATAAGATATTTTATAGCATTTCTGCATAAGCCCTATTATTTATTATTCCAAATTCCACTTTAGTTGGAAACGGATTCATTCCAGCTTGAGCCATAGCAACACATTGTTGAACCCATTCTGACAAATCAAGTGGAAGACTACACAACTCATATTTATCGTCAAACAGTACAACTGCTGTAGGTAATGCGCATTTTCCTCCAAGAACCTCTGATGCCTTATTAAGTCCCTTTGCCCTGCATTCATTTCTATCAGCTAATACAAAGCCGACTTTTTTAACTTCAAAAATACTGCCGATTTCTTTTTTAGACTGTAGCGATGGTATTTCAATGTTCGGTAGATTTAGCCATCCTTCAATGTCTGTTACTTGGAAATTTTTTTTCATGGGATTCTCCATCTAAACATAATAATAAATATGATCTAAGAGGAAATTGGGAAAATGTATAACGACCCTGCGCATAAGGGGCGTTTTTGATTTGTAATTTAACAGACAAAACGAAAAATCCGAACGGAAATGCGCAAAGGCTTAGCGAAAAACGTCCCCTTGATGCGCCCTGTTAGCCGGTAATTATTAAGCATTAGCCTTAT
>DASQZP010000946.1:0-8575 GCA_035638655.1 Bacteroidales bacterium | reverse complement strand
GCCTGAGGCATCACTTTAACTGTTCCATACAGGCTCATCTCATCTTTCATGCGTCTGGCCTCATCTTTTCCTATAAATGAATTAACAGCCATTGTATAATTTCTTGCCTGAATATCTGCAGGTTGTATCCCCGGAATACTGTCTATTTCAGAAGCCATTATAGCGAGCGCCTCATCAGACATAAAGAAATCCATGGATAACATGAGGTTCAGGGTTTGTTCATTTTTCTCAAGCTCGTCTGTAACATTGCCATAAGTTTTGAGCTTAAGTTGTCCGAGTTCAACTCCCAGATCTACCTTTCCTTCTCCGTAAACAGTGCAGTTATTACGTCCCAGACTTAAATAATTATCAGAATTGTCGGGGTCGAGGAGTTTTTCTTTAGGAGCAATTTCGTATTTTACTGAATCTTTATTGTAACGCAGGTATCCATTGGCAGTCATAATGTAAGAATCATTGTATACCTTTCTTCCTGAGAGGAAAGAAGAATAAACATGTATGGAATCATGACTCAGAAATGTACCGGCAAATACTTTCTTGAAATTGATGTCTACCGGATCTGATGATATTGGAATTTCTACATCTTCAGGGTTAATTTCAGATTTGAAGGCGAGCCATCTTTCTGCCTGGGCAGGACACTCCTGAGCAATTTTTGTGGCACCGTCAAAAGTCAGAAACATACTATCGGCATTGAGAAATACTTTCCCCTGGTAGGCAAAATTCGGACTAAGTGTAAAATCATCTGGTTCAAGTATGTCACCGGAAGCTATTGTTTGCAGAGAGGTATCTACCTTGATTTCTGAAAAGTGAATCTCTTCTTTTTGCCCTAATTCATCTACATAATCATAGTAACCTGAACCAGCATAATTATACCTGCTTTTAATATCAACATTCGCAGAATGTATTTTATGATATTGAGTCTGGCTGTTTGCCACTACATCAGCATCCTCTAAAGTTTTGATCAGTCCGCTGTTCTTAACTGTCAGTAATTTATCTTTTGGATAGATCATTGCATCAGCAACGGGAATAAATTCAACTCCTGTGGCATTAATCACATTATCCCTGTAGTTATATTTTGCAACCGGGGACACAAAACTCAGGGAGTCCTGTGCCGGATCAGTTGAAACATAGGTAGCGCCGGTAAAATCTTCCTGTGCCTGTGCTACCCTGGGATCGTTCTTAGCCACTTGATAGTCCGATTTTTTTGAGGCTCCCATCTGCAGATTCAATGAATCCATTTGCCACACAAAATAATCCAGATAGCTTACATATTTATTTTCAGGGAATTGCACAAAGGTAAAATCCTTGTTGGCATCAAAGCGTCCTGTTTTTTTATCAAAGTCTACCGCTGCCCTGACATCATCAGTAAGCACTGTAAATCCGTCTGAATGCAAAGATTTCAGGTTAAATGACGCGCTGTCAGCAGTAAATGAGTTAGCCTTCAGTACATATTTTTTTGAATTAACCTCTGCGGATTGAATGTCCATCAGCCCGCTTGCCAGTATTCCTCCCGGTCCCAGTTCCATTGAACCAGCGAGAGTTACCGAATCGTTAAATACTGAAAATTTGTTTTTCTTCTGATAAGTGAGCATCCGGTCTTTATAAGGTAACCACTGTACATGAGCATCAGCAATGTTCACATCAGGATATTCCACGCCAGTGCGTTGTTGTCTGACTACATATTGCAGTGCTTCAGCATTAGTACTGTCCGGATAGAACATAAAATCCTGGGAATAAACAGTTGAGTTTAGATAATCCAGCTTTCCTCTTCCTCGTAACCCTTTATTTGACAGGTCAATAGTTTCAAAATACTGTCCCTTCCCATTATAGGCAGGCAAGCCACTTTCTTCCGTATTATATATAAAGCCCATTGAATAATCAGGTTGCACCTTCAACCTGTAGTCTATTGGAGGAAAAATTCCGGCTGAGTTGAAAGTCCCATCAAAAATCAAACCTTCACGTTTAAAATTATCAAGACTATCAATAACATATGGATTCAAACGGAAATAAAACCTGTCACGCGGATAAACTCCCCCCTGAATTTCCGGATCATCAAAATAAACAAAAGAATTTTCCCGGCTTTTAAAAATGGGATAACCAGGTTGGCTTACTCTTCCGGATTTATTGAAAGGTTTGTCAATGATAAGTTCACCGGTTACATTCTCAATCATCCCACTAATGTCAGCAAGGATGGGATGTCCAAAGTTATCCAGTTTATCTGTAATAACTCTCATTTTTACAGAATCGATATTCTGCAGGTTTATCTTGAAGGTATCATAGGCAAAAAACAAATTTTTACCATAAAAAGTGAATAGCCCTGCATCTACCCTCCCGTTAAACTGAAAATTCCGGTTATGTTTAAGTATGATCTCCTGTTCTGTTGGATAGATTACAACATTTTGTGAATCACTTAAAAAAATATGGTCGACTCCGTGAATGTCTATATCAAAATTAGACATATCAAGTGTAGCATTCACAACCGGAGCTTTTGTTTTAGAAATAATATTGAGAACATCGAAATCAATTCTGCCCAGGGCAGAATTGATATAATCATATAATTTGGGCCGGATTTCAACCATGTCTGCACCAAAATCATAATAGATAAATCCCTTAATAGCCATGCGCATTAGCATATTCCTGACGGTTGAAATATCCCTCCTTATATAATTTGCAAAATCTTGTACGGGAAATGTTTCGGAGTAATAATATTTAGCAAAATTTCTCAACAGCATTAAAGGATGTGCATCATCCATCCCCTGCAGACGTTCAAAATCAAGAAAGTTAAAGAAATTAAATGAACGGAAGTTTGCTTCACCAATCGCAGAACCCCTAGGCATAGTAATTTCCATTATCGGTGAGTCAATATCCCAGATCATAGTACCACAGGTAATATCAACCTTATGGTAGGAATCACTGAAAGGCACTTCTGAAGCAAAACTCTGATTTCTTGAAAGAGACACACGACGCCTGTCAGCTGAATAATCAAAACTCATTTCCTGATGGTAAATTGAATCCTGATCAAGATAAATGGTAATTTCGGTATTGGAACCTGAAACATGTTTTTCGGTAAAAACAAAATACTTAGAAGCAGCCAGCATTCGCAGGGTATCAGTTCTGTACAAATAGAGCCTGGCTTTATTCAGGTCAGTTCCGCTTCCTATCAGTTTACTTCCCTGCATACTAAAACCACCCTGATAATCAATATCCTTAAAAAGATTATTAATGCTGAACTCTTTAAGATAGGATTCAAATCTCGGGTATGTTGCTGAAGAGGGATTTGAGATTACCATTACCTGGTCTTCAAGTTTACCCAGTATAGGCTTGTCAAAATACAAGGTATTGGTAAAATGAACAGAATCGGCAGTGTAACGTGTTTTTGACATATCAATGGCGTACCTGTCAAGCCTGGCTTCCACCTTATCTCTTGTATATCCCGCACGCTCCCAGGTAACCATCCCTCCCCGTCCCCTCCATATATTATCCATGGGGCTGTAAATGCCGGAGGTATTAAAAATTACAATACTATCCCGGTTTGCAAAGCATTTCAGATCAATATGGTTAAATTCGACGGTTAGCTTATTATTAAAAATAAAGCGGTAAGGCACATCTCCCCCACTCCAGTCACGGGAGGAAGAATGGTAAATGCTTTTACGGTCCAGCAGATAAAAAGAAAAATCCAGATAATTACCAAGAGTTGATACGTACACCTTATCTGCATTCAATAAACTGTCAAAGGCTCTGATCCAGACTAAAAAATTATTATCCTGGTCAATTTGTGTTCTGAAGCGGTTAAGTACTTCTACAAATGTTATCAAATGAGGATTAGGACGTGCCCGGTGAGATAACATCAGGTTGGTAAGTCTGATTATTTCCTTTTTCTGATTATCCTGATATATTGTGGTGTCTGACCAGGCAATTCTAAAACTGTCTAGTTCTGTTTCTTCATTTTCCTGCAGGTTATGGTCCAGCAGATCTTCCATCTCGCCTATAAATTCCTCAGGTTCAACAGAAAGCTGACGTGTCTGAGCATGACACTTTAACGTGGAAAATCCCAGTAATAAAATAATTACTAAAGAAGAGAATATTGCTGATTGTCTGTTTATCATTAGGATGAACTGATTTTATCAGAAATAGTTGTCAGGATTTCTTGTGGAAATTCTGACAAATGACTAAAAACATAGCTCCCGGCTGATTATTATCTTACCGGAAACGAAAAGTTTTACGCAGCCATTACACTTAGAGTTTCGTAAATCCAATCGCAATCCATTTATTTTTTGTTGTTGTCCAGGACTTATACAATGCATGCTTTTCAGCCTCTTCTGAAATAATCTGTTCATCCTCCCTGAAGATACCACTCAGAAAAAGTTTGCCACCAGGTTTCAATGTTTCACTATAATGTCTAATCTGTTCCAGCAGAATATTTCTGTTTATGTTTGCCAGAATAAGATCAAAGTATTTTCCGGAAATAGAATCAACATTTCCCTGCAGAACAGATATATTATTGCGTTTATTTAATTGAATATTCTCAAGTGTGTTATTATAGGCCCATTCATCAATATCAACTGCCAAAACACCTGCTGCACCTTTCATCGATGCAAGTATTGCCAGCACACCTGTACCACATCCCATGTCCAGCACTTGTTTGCCGGAAACTTCTGTTTCAAGCAATGCTTTTGCCATGAGCCAGGTTGTTTCATGGTGCCCTGTTCCGAAAGACATCTTAGGATCAACAAGAATCTCGTAAGGTACATTTTCCGGAGCATGAAAAGTTGCCCGGATCACACAATCATCAGTAATTTTAACCGGTTCAAAATTACTTTCCCAGACTGCATTCCAGTTTTCCTCCTTTATTATCCTGTAAGTATTGTTAACATGATGTTCTGAAAGCAGATGCCCGGCTATTTCATCAATTTTGTCCAGGCTAAATTCTTTCTCCGGTATATAAGCTGAAAATCCGTTTTCATTTTCCTGAAAACTTTCATATCCGATTTCTCCCAACAGGGCAATAAGAATTTCACCGGCCTCGGCCGGTGAATCTCCAAAAGTGAATGTAACTTCAATATAATTCAAAGCAGTAATTTAACTTAATAAATTTATCAACTTGTTCTGTTGCTACTAACGAACCGGATATTAACAGGTTATTTTATAATACTCCGGTTTCTTTAACTGTCAGACACTTAATCAGCCTGTTTAACAATTTATTTGTCTTTAAAGGCTGTCTAAAGTTTTTAATGTCTTTGAAAATGTCTGACAGTTTGTATTAATCATATCTACATGCTTTTTTGTCTTTCCCAACTTTGTCCTATTCAGTACAAAAAAGTTTTTCAATAAATAAAACCTGAAATGTCCGGATTAAAATGCATTAATAATCCCCATAAAGTCCTGGGCATTCAGGGAGGCTCCCCCGATCAGGCCACCATCAACATCCGGATTGGAAAACAGTTCTCCTGCATTAGAAGGTTTGCAACTCCCGCCATACAGAATTGATGTATTATCCGCCAGTTGCTGTGAATATTTTTCGGCTACTTTATCCCGGATAAATTTATGTATTTCCTGTGCCTGATCGGGTGTAGCTGTTTTGCCTGTTCCAATAGCCCAGACAGGTTCGTAGGCAATAATTATTTTTTCAAAATCCTTTTCAGCAAGGTCAAAGATTCCCTCTTCAAGCTGGTTTTTCACTACATCAAACTGATTTCCTGCTTCACGTTCTTCCAGTTGTTCTCCTACACAGAAAATAATCTTAAGGTTATTTTCCAGGGCAAGCTTTACCTTTTTATTGAGCATTGCGTTGTCTTCGTGATAATAAGCACGACGCTCAGAGTGTCCGAGAATTACATACCGGGCTCCTGCTGAACGCAGCATGGCGGCTGAAACCTCACCTGTGTAAGCACCGGAAGCTTCAGATGCACAATTCTGGGCGGAAACAGATATGTGTGTAACTGCCTTAGCAGCTTCTGAAATATGAATAAAAGGTGGTGCAATGATCACATTCACATCGCTTCCGAGACTGGCCATCAGCTGATCAATTTCATTTGCCAGCTGCAAGCCTTCCTGCATATTCTTATTCATTTTCCAGTTACCTGCTACTATTTTTTTTCTCATAATTATTAATTTATTTGGGTTTACAAAAGTAAATTCTATCTAATAAAATTTATCTGCCCTGTAATGAACAGCGTGCCTGATATCAAAAAACAGATTGTTATTCAGTTAAAAAAAGTAAATACAATTAAAATGGGTGTGCAGACAGCATGACAATCCGGTTAAAAAAATATTTTTCAGGTATAATTTGAAAAATACCTCATAAATTGTGACCTTTCATATACTGCCGGGTCAATAATATGTCCGTAATTAAGCCTCCCTCTGAAATCGTCAACAGACTCAAAGCCCTGATCATTCATCCAGGATTCTATATCCTGCAACATGGTTTGCAGGAAGTTTACCCCATTTTTATA
Source organism: Bacteroidales bacterium (assembly GCA_035638655.1). Lineage (GTDB taxonomy): Bacteria > Bacteroidota > Bacteroidia > Bacteroidales > DASQZP01 > DASQZP01. The sequence continues at coordinate 2,126 of DASQZP010000946.1, read as the reverse complement.
TAATATTGAGCAAACCTGAACTGTTGTTGCACCTGCCAACAGAAGCTTAACCGCTGACTTTCCGTCATGCACGCCAGTTGATGCAGCAATATCAATATTGGGCACCTGATCAGAAATAATACTCGTCCATCTAAGTGTCCGGCTTATATCTGAAGGATTACTAAATACTCCTCCCGGACGAAATTTAAGTTTATTCACATCAATATCCGGCTCATAAAACTTATTGAAGAGTACAACTCCTTCAACTTTTCTGAAATACAATTGTGTTATGATATGAATAAGATTGGTGAAATTTGAACCAAGTTTAAGGGCTACCGGAATATCTACTGTTTCTTTGACCCGGGCTGCCAGGTCAAAATACATCTTTTCATAGCTTCCTGAATCCCTTTTTTTATCGGTAGGAATGAAATATGCATTCAATTCCAGCGCATCTGCGCCGGCGGCTTCGATTTGTTTCGAGAATCCAATCCAGTCGTTAACTGAAACACAATTTATGGAAGCAATAACGGGAATATCAACCGATTTTTTGGCATTTTCAATGAGTGCCAGGTATTCATCCAGTGAATTGCTTTTGGAATAATTCCGGATATAATCCATGGCTTCAGGATATCCACTCTGGTTTCCGTTAATAAGTCTTCCTGCTTCAAAATTAATTTGCTCCTCAAAAAGTGATTTCAGTACTACAGCACCGGCGCCTGCTTCTGCAGCTTTTTTAACTTTGTCAGGATTATCTGTCAACCCGGAACTACTGACTATTAATGGGTTTTTTAGCTGCAGTCCGATATAACTAGTGTTTAGGTTGGCCATATTTCTAATTTTTTCAGTTTTTGACAGTTTACTTATTATAATTTCTCTCACCAAAGATTAAACTTCCAACTCTTACTATCGTGCTTCCTTCCTGCACAGCCAAAAGGTAATCGCCAGACATACCCATGGATAATTCACTGAATGAATCTTCATTTTCAAAATAAGAAGCTCTAATCTGCTTAAAAAAGTCCGCAAGATAATGAAATTCCTTTTTGATCGTTTCTTCATTGTCAGTAAAAGTTGCCATTCCCATCATTCCTACAATTCGAATATTATGCAGTCCACTGTATGCTTCTGAACTGAGCATTTCCCTGATCTCCTGTTCATCCAGGCCAAACTTGGTTTGTTCCCGGGCAATATGAACCTGCAACAAACAATCAATTACCCGGTTATTCTTTTTAGCTTCCTTGTTAATGTTTCTCAGCAATTTAAGACTGTCTACCGAGTGAATTAAATGTACAAACGAAGCAATGTACTTTACCTTGTTGGTTTGCAAATGGCCAATCATGTGCCATTCAATATCATCAGGCAATTCCGGAAACTTGCTGATCAGTTCCTGTGCCTTGTTCTCCCCGAAGGCACGCTGACCGGCCTTATATGCTTCCAGGATATCACTTACAGGTTTGGTTTTAGACACTGCTACCAATTTCACTCCGGACGGCAAACTATGCTTAACTTTTGCTAATCTTTCTTCAATCATCTCCAATAACTTTTAGTAAAAGTCATCCAAATGTAATAAAAAAAGGTAAATTATGAGAAATCAATTTCCAATTACTGTGGAGGTATCTTTAGAAAGCTATCGGATCTTATGTCTGCCCTTATTCTGGTTGCTTGTTCGGTTGTTTATTCAGTTGTAATTCGGTTGTAATCCGATGGCCATCGGATCGGTTGTTTGAATGTTTGATATTGTTAGAAATAGTTGGCTGAGCGGAGCCGAAGCCAGAAGTTTCATATTGTTTCAGACAGTAAGGAAATATATGACTCCTTCGCGCATATTTGCAATGCGTATGTAGCTGAATACCATCTCTCTCTTTTATTGCGTATGCTCTGCATGAATCTACATTCTCGCGGGCATTTTTAATGCGTGCGCACCCGAATCTATTCTTTCCCTCTTTCTCCAGCGTGCATTTGCAGTGCGTGTGCTTTGCCTGAATCTTTACTTTTCCTTAAAAAAAATTTATGTTATTTTTTTAACAAAAAATAATATAACATAATATTTTGTTTATCTGAGTTTTATAATATTATTTTGCTTTTGTTATTCATATAACAAGACATTTATCAGGTTTTGATACTGTTATTTTATCTATAATTGTAAGCAA
>DASQZP010000945.1:0-2423 GCA_035638655.1 Bacteroidales bacterium | reverse complement strand
GAAATCGAACTTGGAAGAGACAGTCTGCAGCGGTTCCCGGGAATATTACTTTCACAATATTATAAAAATAACATGGAACTGAAACAGGCTAACCTCCAGATGGAAAAATCACGTTTTTTCCCGGAATTATCCGCAGGTTATTTTAATCAGGATATCAAACCAAATACAGGCCTGAATGGCTGGATGGTTGGTATATCGGTCCCTTTATGGTTCCTTCCGCAAAACGCCAGGATACAGCAGGCGAAGGTAGATTACCAGATTGCAGGGAATGAATACAGATATCAACAATTTAATATTAACAAGGAAATTGAAAATTTGCTGACCGAGTTGAATAAATATTACAACCAGATCTCCTATTATGAACAGGATGCATTGGTTCAGGCTGATTTACTTATTAAAACGGCAACTACCCAGTTTGAAAAGGAAAGTATTGAATATTTTGAATACATACAAAGCATTGCTACCGCCATCCAGATCAAACTGGATTATCTGAATGTGTTGAATAATTACAATCAAACTGCTGTTCAATTAGAGTTTTACACCAATTAACAAGCATTATTCATGAAAAACTTAAATTACATATTCCTATTACTTTTTCTGGCAGCCTGCCATTCAAAACAACCGGAACAAAATGATCCACCGGCCAATGATACAGCCAGCGACAAGGTAACAGTTGCATTTTCTCCGGCACAAATAAATATGGCGGAAATAAAAACCGGCAAATTAAAAAAGCGGGTACTTTCAGCCTTTGTTGAATGTAATGGTACCATTGAACTGCCTCCCTCCAACCTGGCAACAGTATCAGCACCAATTAATGGTTTTGTAAAAGAAGCTTATTTCTTTCCTGGAAATCATGTAAAAAAAGGAGAATTGCTGGCAATACTTCAGCATCCTGATTACATTAAGCTTCAGCAGGATTATCTGGAAGCAAAAAACCAGGTCAGCTATCTGCATGAGGAGTTTAAGCGACAGGGAGAGCTTACCGTAGAAAACGCAGCATCCATTAAATCGATGCAAAAGGCGCAAAGTGAATTTCGAAGTAATGAAGCCCGCATGCTTGCGCTTGCAGCCCAGTTAAAAATGCTTGGCATCGATCCGGAGAAGATCACAGTTGATGGTATTACACCGGAAATTAAAATATACGCCCCCATAAGTGGCTATATAACAAGGATAAACGCCAATATTGGCAAATTTATCGATTCCTATGAGGTGATGTATGAAATAGTTGACAAGAGCCATCTGCATCTGAATCTGAAAGTTTATGAGCGGGATATGTTTAACCTCAAAAGAGGACAACGGATCAGTTTTAGCATCCTGGAGAAGGAAGCGCATCCTTTTGAAGCCCGCATTGAAACAATCGGACAAATGATTGATGAGGAACTGCGTACCATTGATGTGCATGCCCACATAACAAGGCCGGATCCGTCATTCACCCCGGGAATGTTTGTAAATGCAAAAATTTATCTTCACGATGATTCGCTTTACTCACTCCCGGTTACTGCCTTGATTAAGAAAAATGAACATAATTTTATTTTTGTAAAGGAAGGGGCCAGATTTGTCAGAACTCCTGTTGAAACAGGTATTGAAGAAGGAGATTATGCAGAAATAAAAAATGTTGGTGAAGATCTTAAAAATGCAGTAATTGTTACCAAAGGAGCTTATTACCTTGAATCAGAAACTGACAACCAGACAGAATAAATTATTTTTTTTGCCGTTCTAAATTTTAGTACATTGTACTGAAGGAAATTAAGTTGTATTTTTGGCGCATTATTAATAACTCTTACCAAAAACGAACCATGGAAACAAAAAAAGAAGGTACTTCCGGTACAGGAGGAAATACCAGACCCCCTGTACCTCCAACGGAAAATAACAATAAAAAACGGAAAACCCCTGTCGGATTAATTGTACTGACCATATTGCTAGCCCTGGTAGCAGGTGCCTTAGGTTATCAGTATTATACTACCCTGCAAAAATCAAGGGCAGTTCAACATGAACTTAAGCACGAATCAGATTCACTGTCAATGGAGCTTCGTTCTATGATGGTAGAATATGAGGGGCTTAAGACTGACAACGACAGCATGAACATGAAGCTGGATGCCCAGCAGGAAAAAATCAAAAACCTGCTCAATATCAATGCATCCAATCTTCAGAAGATTCGAATATATCAGAAGGAGCTTAGTACACTGCGTGAAGTAATGAAAAGTTATATTGTACAGATTGATTCCCTTAACCAGCAAAACATTCAGCTCACGGCAGAGAATGTACAATATAAATCAAAACTTGAGGAAGCTGAATCTACCCGCCAGGAGCTGGAAAAACAGCGAAAGGAATTATCCGGTAAAGTAGAAGTTGCCTCCGTCCTTAATGCAAAAAACATTGTGGTAAGTCCGCTGAATAAAAGAAGCAAAGAACGGGACAAAGTA
>DASQZP010000944.1:0-9630 GCA_035638655.1 Bacteroidales bacterium | reverse complement strand
CGCCAGTTGTCTATAAAGAACCGGATGGCTGCGAATGTTTCGGTTTCTGAGTGTGGATCAACATGTTGCTCTTCACGGTATCCTTTGGCTGTCTTCCCTTCAATCCAGCCTTCCCCGTACTGGCCCCTTACTGCATTTTCGTGCACTTTACCAGTATTGAACTTACGAATGGCCTCCAGTACTTCTACTTTTTTGTTGCGGATATTGTTTGCATCCAGGTTCACCGGAGGTTCCATGGCAATCAGACAAATAAGCTGCAGTATATGATTTTGTATCATATCCCTTACTGCACCGGCATGTTCATAGTAAGCCGCACGGTTTTCAACTCCCACCTGTTCTGAAACCGTGATTTGAACCTGCTCAATATAATTGCGGCTCCAGAGTGGTTCAAAAAGCGCATTGGCAAACCGGAATACCATGATGTTTTGAACCGTTTCTTTTCCCAGGTAATGGTCAATCCTGTATATCTGGCATTCGCTGAAGATCGATCCCAGTAATGCATTTAAGTTCCTGGCACTTTCAAGATCATGACCGAAAGGCTTTTCTACCACCAAACGATGTTTCTTGCTATCCTTTGCAATGCCGGCCTTTTCCAGGTGTCTTGCAACAATTTCAATAAAATCGGGAGAAACTGAAAGATAAAAGATTCTTGATGCTTCTGTATCCCATTCTTTGTCAATCTTTTCATAGGTTTTTTCAAGCTTATTATAACTGTTGTCATCAGTGAAATCGGCTTGAATATAAGTAATGAGCTCTTCAAATTGTTTCCATTCCTTTGGATCAGTCTTCCCCCTTCTGGAAAATTTATTGACTCCTTCGTGAAGCTTTTTCTTGTACTCTTCTTCTGATACTGAGTCAATATCAAGGCCGAGAATCCTGAATTTTTCCGGAATAAAGCCATCAAGAAAAAGATTGTAAAGTGCCGGGATGAGTTTACGCCAGTTTAGGTCTCCTCTCGCTCCGAATATGGTGAGGATAACAGGACAGATATCATTTTTGCTTTTCATGTGATATACCTTTTATTCTAAAAAACACTACTTTCCGGAGAATGTTTGAATGGTCCGGGTAATAAATTGAAAATAAGTTACTTTTTTACCAGTCGGTATGAAATACGCCGTCTTCATCTACCCGTTCATAAGTATGGGACCCAAAATAATCACGCTGAGCCTGTATCAGATTATCGGGAAGATGTTCACTGCGATAGGCATCAAAAAAGCCCAGCGAGGCGGACAGTGAAGGAACCGGGATTCCCGCTTTTAGCGCATGGCCAAGGATAATCCGTGTATCTTTCTCATACCGGTTGAGGTCAGATTGTAATGAATCGGCAAGCAACAGGTTGTTGAGTTTAGGATTTTCATCGAAAATCTGCATCAAGTCTTCCAGCAAAGCGGCACGTATGATGCATCCCCCACGCCATATTTTGGCTACATCAGCAAGATTTAAACCAAAATCTTTTTCATCCGAAGCCACCCTGAGCATTTCCATACCCTGGGCAAAGGTTATTAACATACCGAAATAAACGGCATTCTCCAGCTTTGGAATGAAATTATCCTTGTCTTCTTTGATGACACTAACCGGACCGGGAAAACGATCCGAAGCATTTTTACGGTCATTCTTATAGGCTGATAAATGCCGCATAGAAACGGCCATATCAATGGTGGGAACAGGTACCTGAAGATCCATTGCAAGCTGAGAGGTCCACTTACCGGTACCTTTCTGTTTGGCAGTATCCTTTATGTGATCAATTAGATATCCTGGTTTTTCCTCGTCTTTCCTGGTAAATATGTGTGAAGTTATTTCAACAAGGAAAGAGGAAAGCTTTCCTTCATTCCAGGTTGCAAACATATCATGGATCTCATCATTATTCATTTTTAGTCCGCGTTTGCACAGATCATACACCTCGGCCAGCATCTCCATGATCCCGTATTCTATGCCGTTGTGTACCATCTTAACAAAATGCCCGGCTGAGGATTTACCCAGGTAAGTTACACAAGGTTCATCTTTTACTTTTGCAGCAGCGGCTTCAAAAATACCCTGAACAAGTTTCCATGCTTCCGGATCACCGCCAGGCATCATGCTTGGGCCATGGCGGGCTCCGTCTGAACCACCGGAAATACCCACGCCAAGATATTTCAGTTTCTTATCAGCAGCTCTGGCCATACGGTTTTCGGTATCGCCCGGATGAGAATTTCCCCCGTCAATAATCAGGTCTCCTTCATCAAGAGCCGGAACAAGGTCATCCAGCACTCCTTCTACTGCTCCGGCAGGGACCAGAAGCATTACTTTTCGTGGTTTTTGCAAATTATCAAGAAATTCATCGAGAGAATTTACACCTTTCACATTTAGTTTCCCTGAATCTTTCTCAAGAATTTTAACTTTTTCCTTGTCGAGATCATATCCAATGGCTGAAAATCCTTTTTCTGCCATATTCAAAATAAAGTTGCGGCCCATTACGCCGAGACCGATCAGACCAATATCATATTTTTCCATTTTATTTTAATATTTTGTTAAGCTGTGCATCTAGCTTTTTAATTTCATTAGCATATATAACCTGAAACCCTTGTTTAGCTGCCTGTTCAATGTTTTCTTCCCTGTCGTCTATAAAAAGACATTCTTCAGGGATGGCTTGTGTCATCTGTAAAACTTTTTTAAAAATTTCAGCTTCGGGTTTGCGCAGATGCAGAAAACAGGAACTGAAGAAAGTGCTGAAATAAGTATTCAGTTTGAAGTTTCTGATCCTGTACAGGTTCAGTTCAAGAGATTCATTATTTATGGTTGAAAGCTCATACCGGTTCTCTTTCTTTAATTTTTCTAGTACAGAAAAAGTGGAGTTAATAGGAACACTCCGACCCTCCATAAATCTTATAAAGTCTTCTTTGGAAAAAGAACGTTCTTTAAAAAAATAGGCCTGATCAAGATAATCATTCCTGCTGATCAGTCCTTTTTCAAATTTTTCAAAAATTTGTTCGTGCCTTTCTTCGGTTTCATCAGGATCAATGGAAAAATGACGGGCAGCCTTTTCACGGGCTGCCTCGTCCCATCCATTGGTCAAGCAAACACCTCCGACATCAAAAAATATTCTTTTTATACCATTTGGCATTATATTATTGCTTCATTTTATTTACTTTCTCTTCTAATGCTCCCAAGAGTTTGTCAAAAGGATCAATAAATTTCTGAATTCCTTCCTCAACCAGCTGACTGGTAACCTGGCCCATGTCAACACCTGATTTTCTGAGGTCTTCAAATACCTTAAAAGCATGTTCCAGATCCCTGTCAATAGTATCTTTTTCTATTTTTCCGTATTCACGGTACGCTTCAATGGTTTCCCCGGGCATAGTATTAACGGTGTCTTTACCTATCAGCGGTTCCACATATCTTGTTGCACTGTATGCTTCATTTTTATTACTGGTGCTTGCCCATAAAGGGCGTTGCACTTTGGCGCCGGCAGCTTTGAGTTTTTCCCAGCGCTCACCGGAGAAAATCTCTTTGAATCGCTTATAAGCAATCTTTGCACTTGCAATCGCACTTTCTCCCAGCAAATTGTTGGCGATGAGCTGCTGCTCATTCTTTAAATCAGGTATTATTTCCTCTTTAAGTTGTTGATCAACCAGCACGTCAATGCGGCTGAGGAAGAAACTTGCCACTGACCTGAGTTTATCAATCGGTTTGTTTTCATTGATCCTTCTCTCCAGGGCATTCAGATAGGCTTCAGCGACCGCTTCATAACTATCTATGGAAAAAAGGAGTGTGATATTTATGTTAATTCCTTCATACAGCATTTCTTCAATAGCTGGCACCCCTTCTTTTGTACCCGGAATCTTGATAAAACAATTCGGCCGGTCAACTTCATTGAACAGACGGCGCGCTTCTTCCATTGTTTCATCAGTCTCTCTGGCCAGATGAGGGGAAACCTCCAGGCTGACAAATCCGTCCACACCATCCGATGAGTCATACACTCCTTTCAGCATGTCGCAGGCATCCTGAATATCTTTCACTGCAAGGTTTTCATAGATAACACCTACTTCATCAATTGATTTAATCAAATCCTTTATCTGGTCGTCGTAAAAGTCACCTTTTGAAATGGCCCCGTGAAAGATCTTTGGATTTGAGGTGATCCCTCTAAGGCCTTCCTTTTCTATCCGTTTTTTTAATTCACCATTGGTAATCATTTCACGTGAAAGATTATCCAACCAATAGCTCTGTCCGTATTCTAAAAGTGTTCTATACTTGTCCATTATATCTCTTTTTTTAGGAATTTATTTTCAATTGCATCAATTTTGCCTGAACGCCGAACATGCCTTTCTTCTCCTGAGAAAGTGGCATGTAAGAATTTATCAGCCAGTTCTTTTGCCAGTTCAATACCGATTATTCTGGCGCCGAGGCAGATAATATTCATATTATCATGTTCCACGCCCTGATGGGCAGAATAGCTGTCGTGACAAACGGCAGCCCGGATCCCGGGAAACTTATTGGCTGCAACGGATACACCTACTCCGCTTCCGCATATAAGGATGCCCCGTTCAATTTTTTTTTCGAGTAATGCTGTAGCCAGCGCTTCCGCGGTATCAGGATAATCATCAAATGGAACGGCAGGCCCAATAGGTACTGCATCAAAACCTTTCTGTTTGATATAATCTGATAACGCTTTAATAAAATGTATCCCGGCATGATCGGCTGCGATTCCTACTTTCATTTTACTTATTTTTTTAAGTATGACACGGCTTTTTTAGCCACCTGGTCACCTGTAAATCCGTAGTTTTCGAAAATGTCCTGATAGTTGGCGCTTGCACCAAACCTGTCAACACCAATTACCAATCCGTTGTCGCCTACCCATTCAGGCCACCCAAAGGAAGAGGCTGCTTCAATTGCAATACGATGTTTAACATCGGATGGGATAACAGATTCTTTGTATTCCTCAGTCTGATCGCGGAACAATTCCCAGCAGGGCATACTGACTACCCGGCTGTCAATATCTTTCTCCCATAATTCTTCTTGAGCTTCCAGCGCAACAGAGACTTCTGATCCGGTTGCCAGGAGGAGCAGGTCGGCTTTATTTCCTTTTTCAGGAGAAAGAACATAAGCTCCTTTATACACACCTTCTGCTTTGGCATATTTGTTCTGGTCAATCACATCCACGTTTTGTCTGGTAAGTGCCATTAACGAAGGTCCTTCTTTTCGCTGAAGCACAGCCCTCCAGGTGTAGGCCACCTCATTGGCATCTGCCGGACGGAAAACATACATGTGCGGCATGGCCCGGAAAGAAGCAAGATGCGCAATGGGTTGGTGTGTGGGTCCGTCACCTCCCAAACCAATGGAATCGTGCGTGAACACATAAATAGTAGGTATCTTCATTAGCGCTGCCAGTCGAACCGCCGGCCGTGCATAATCAGAAAAGATGAAGAAAGTAGATGCAAATGCTCTGAGCCCCCCGTGAAGTGTCAATCCGTTGGTGGCTCCCGACATACCATGTTCTCGAATTCCCCAGGCAATATTTCGGTTTGCATAGGCTCCTTTCTCAAAATAGCCGGAATCTTCAAACAGTGTTTTTGTGGAAGCAGCCAGGTCGGCACTGCCGCCAAGCAGGTAAGGCACATGCTTCACGAAACTGTTGATCACTTTTGCAGAAGCTTTACGGGTTGCAACGGGACCGTCATCCGGACTGAAAACAGGAATATCACGATCCCAGCCCTCGCCAAGCTTCATCATTAAGCCATCTTCCAACTGAGTGGCAAGGTCTTTATGGGTCTTCTGATATTCCACATACATATCTGTCCATTTCTTTTCTTTTTCACGTCCCCTTTCTACCGCTTTACTCATGTGTTCTCTTACTTCATCAGGCACATAAAAATGTTTATCAGCCGGCCAGCCATAAAATTCTTTGGTCTTTTTTACCTCTTCTTCGCCCAGTGCGGAACCATGAGCATCAGCTGTATCCTGTTTGTTTGGAGCACCATAGCCGATATGGGTCCGGAGGATGATCATAGAAGGTTTGTCTTTTACCTCCCTGGCCTTATGATAAGCTTTAGCGATCATCTCAGTGTCATTGGCATTGTCTCCCAGATCCTGCACATGCCAACCGTAAGCCTCAAAACGGTTCTGAACATCGTCTGAATAGGTAATCTCTGTATTGCCATCAATACTGATGTGGTTATCATCATACAGGAAGATCAATTTACCAAGTCCGAAATGTCCTGCCAGGGAAGCTGCTTCATGTGATGCACCTTCCATCAGATCACCATCACTGCAAATGCCATAGGTGTAATGATCAATTACCGGATATTTTTCTTTATTAAACCTGGCTGACAGATGCGCCTCTGCCATTGCCATTCCTACTGCTGCCATAAAACCCTGCCCCAGTGGACCTGTTGTGGTTTCTATGCCTTTAATGAGCCCGTATTCAGGGTGTCCCGGGGTTTTGCTTTCCCACTGTCTGAAACGTTTTATCTCACTCAGCGGCAGATTATAACCAGTAAGATGCAACATGGCATACTGAAGCATTGAAGCATGTCCGTTCGACAAAACGAATCTGTCGCGATTAAGCCAGTCGGGATTTTCAGGATTGTAATTCATTATTCTGTCCCATAGAACATAGGCAACCGGAGCCAGTGCCATTGCGGTACCCGGATGACCCGATCCTGCATTCTGCACAGCATCCATTGCCAGCGTCCTGATCGTGTTTATACTGAGTTCTTCAATGTTAGATTTATCCATAATTTATAGGTCTTTTTATGTTATTGTGTTTTTAAGGTTTACTCTTATGTCTTTCAATAACTTGTTCAAAAAATCAAAAATTTGTTCGGGGAGAACCAACAAAAAAGGCATAAAAATTAGTTTTCAAGTATTTGAATTTTTTATTTTTTACTGAAGAAGAAAGTAATACCGGAAATTCTTTACGTGCCGTATGATTAAATGAATTACTCCCAAATTTTTTATTTTCAATTGGTCCTTTTACAACATTCATCATTACTCCGTATTTCAAATACTCTGCATAAATCATTTGACTTCCCTGTTTATAGTGATGTATATTTGAAAAACCATGCCAGAAAGGATTTGGAGAATCTTAAAAAAACTTAACAGGAGGATGCAGGCTTTTTCGAATACCATTTCGATTGTTGAACAGAATAGTGATGTAGAAAATACTCCACAATGTTTTTGTTTTTCTACAAAAGATGGTGAAAAATGGACAGTAGTATGTGGATTATTTCTTTAATCTGTAAGTGTGTTTTAGTTTGGATATTGCTGCAACAAAGGATTTACAGCTAATTAAAATTATGATTTTTTAGAAGAATATTGTGATGGGATCCTTTGTTTTTCAGCTACTTTACTGATGGTGAGGCCTTGCACGATAATTGAAAATGCCACGACCACATAAGTAACAGATAGCCAAAGATTCTGGTGTAAATTTTCGGGCAGGGAAAGTGCCAGGGCAATGGAGATTCCTCCGCGTAAACCTCCCCAGGTTAGCAATACCATTGTTTTATGACTGAATTTTTCATGTAGCCTTATGAACTGTCCGGGTAACCATACACTGATATAACGGCTTGAAAGGGCGATGAGAATGGTAACCGATCCAATAACAAGGTAATTTATATCGAAGGGAATAATCAACAATTCCAGCCCTATGAGTACAAATAGAATTGCATTCATGATTTCATCAATCAATTCCCAGAAACTGCTGATATAATTCCAGGTAGTATCTGACATGGCCTGCCTGCGGCCCTTGTTTCCCACCATAATTCCTGCTGCAACCATTGCCAGCGGGCCTGAAACTTCCAGCCGGTCGGCAATGGTATAGCCGCCCATTACCACGGCAACCGAAAGAAGCACTTCAACCTTATAGTTATCAATGCTCCTCATCAACAGATAAGAACCGTATCCTATGAGTATCCCAAGCAATAATCCTCCGCCTGCTTCACGAATAAACAGCCAGCCAACGTTAATCCAGTGAACCTCTTCGGTATGTCTGGCAAGGGTAAGAATTGTCATGAATATAACTACCGCCACCCCGTCATTAAAAAGCGATTCACCCGTGATCTTGATTTCAGTAGATTTTTTTATTCCTGCCTTTTTAAGGATCGCAAGCACCGCGATCGGGTCGGTAGGAGAGATCAGTATACCAAATAACAGGCACTGTAGCCACGGGACATGCAGTTTAAATACCGGCAGCAGATAGTAAAGCACTGTACCAATAATGAAGGTGGAAAGCAGGATACCCAGCGAGGAGTATGTGAGAATGGAAAACCTTTCATGTCGGAGTTCTTTTGCGTTGACATGGATGGCTCCGGCAAAAAGGATGAAACTCAGCATGGAACCAAGTAATAGTTCTGAAAAATCAAAATTGTGCAGGATACTGATTGAATCTTTCATTACCACCGGGAAAAATTTACCGGTAGCGATCATTAGCAGCGAAGTGATAATGGCTATTATCATCAAGCCAATGGTGGATGGCAAACGAACAAAACGATAGTTTACATAGGCAAACAATGCTGCCAGTACAATAAAAATCGAAAATGTATCATAAAGACTCATACAAAAAAGTTTTCTTAACAAAACACCAGTAATCAAATATTGTGCACAAAGCTCTTTAATATAATTTTAAGAATAAAAAACCCCGTCACTAATGGACGGGGTTCATGGTACGCATTTCCTCCCTTTATTATTATAATTTGATACGCACAAATCTTTCTTTTGGCGTCATTGATATGCCACATCTTGCCGGTGCTTCTCCTTCATAGGTATTGCCACATGTGGTGCAAACCATATAAAGATCAGGTAATGATTGTTCTGTTTTTTCATCAAAACTTTTCAACGCCTTCTGATACAGTGCTTTGTGCTTTTTTTCAACCTGGTAAGCATAATTAAAGCTGATCATGGCAAGATTAACTCCTTCGGCAGAAGCATCCTTGATGAACTCCGGATACATGGTAGCAACCTCATAGGATTCTCCATCAATGGCATTTTGTAGGTTTTCCCTTGTACTTTTTACTTCAAACTCGGGTTTTACCTCGGGAATTTCAGCATTCAACTGCATCAGTACTGATTTATGATTTCCGGCGTGGATACTTTCAGCTTTTGATGCTGCATCAAATAACAGTGCGATTCGTTTATGCCCTTCTTCACGGGCTTTTTTTGCAAAGGCTGTATACTTCGCATGAGCAGTTGATTCACCAATAAAGGCATCCTGCAGGTCTTTTACCGATTTTTGCGATCCGGCGGCGTTTACGTTCATAGCCATAAATGCAGTTATCACAGATAACAAGGTAAGTTGGAATAATTTTCTTCTCATTTTTTTATTTTTTAAATTCAACAATAATTTCATTTTGATGATTCAAAGATATGACGTGGTCTATGAGTATTTGATAAAAGAAATCTTAAGAATAGCTTAAAATCAAAATCAACTAATGGTATCCTCAGAAAAAATGCGGCAAAAAATCTTAGATTCGCTGAATGAATGTAAATAGAGTTTGTCAATAAAGTCAAGTGTCTGGATCAAAATGTTCGGGAACAAAGCCTGTTCCGTTCTAAACAACGCAGTTATAGGACATTATGAACAGACACTAAATAGAATTTGTCAATAGTCTAAAGGTAAAGAAACAAAAGAGGGGATTATGAGAACAATAGTGTTATGGT
>DASQZP010000943.1:0-3796 GCA_035638655.1 Bacteroidales bacterium | reverse complement strand
ATCCAATGACAATCTCTTCGTCTATGCCGGTGTGCAGGGAATACAGGCCGGATTCCAACTTGAAAATCGCTTTCACCACATTGAAGGGCTGGCGGAAATTAAAGGGAAGCTCCTTCTCTACTTGCTGAAGCCCATCAGTGGTGCCGGTAATGCGGCCAAAGATCGGTAGGCCCTGCTCCAGCTCTTGCAGGCAAGTGGCATAATCCAGCTCTTGGGTCGCATTCGGCAACTTTTCCAGCGTTTCAGGCATTGACTTAGCGTTGGTTGACGTAATGCAAAAGCATCACTGTGATCAGTAACTGATGCTAACGTAACACTAATTCAAGTTAGGAAAAATACCCCGGGATGGGCTGGAACAGGGTGCTATGGGCTGTTAAAGAATGGGACAGATTGGGATTGAATGAGATAAAAGGAATAAGAAAAAATAAAGAGCAGTTCTATTTCATGAGGTTTGAAATCCAATTTTTAAACTTATTCCATAAGCTTTGCTCCTTATATACTGACTCTTTAGAATTTGTTTTTGAAGAGTTGAAGTAGCGTTTTTTATTGATCTGCTGTCTTACTCTATTTGCCTGAATTTTTTCTTTAGACCATTTATCTGCCCATCTGATCTCATCATTAATAATCCAGTAATGAGATTGGCATGGAAAGCTCCAATTGCCAATTGATGGGTTTAGGGATACAGATTCTCCATTATATCTTAATTCCCAATCTGTTGGTGAAAGTGGAGTAACAGTTTTATTGCCACAACCACAAGCACATTTATGAACTGCTGTGCCAAATCTTATCGAGATATAAAGAACGCCTTCTTCAAGATCTTTTGGTATGTATTCTACAAATCTATGATTCAGTTTCTTCATTCAACATTTTGTTTGAATTAATTCGATAAAAACTAGTATGCTCATTATTTCGATCATGGTAAAAACCAAACAGCTTTTTCCATTTTATAACAGCAAGGGTCGCATTGAGTGAATTTAGCTCAGCTATTTGAATGTTAGAATCATAATCATTATCCGGATCTTTGGTAAAAGGAATATAATTTTTATCCCAGATATGATCTGTTTTTGAAGGTGTTCCTGTTGTTGTCCTTACTAATCCAGTAAGTGCACCCTGATTGTTATTTACCCCAATCCCGACATCAATAAATGGGATACCTTCTTTTTCTAAAAACTTGATTATATCCTTTTTAATGTCAGCTGAATCTAGAGATAGGAAGACAAAATCAAACTTATCTAACGTCGTAACGTTTTCTGATTTTAGATATATAGGATGAGCCTTAATCCCTTTGTGCATCTTGGAGTATATGTTCTGAAGATATACTACTTTTTTCTTGGGTACAGTGAGGTCATCTATTGAGGGTGCGCCCGGAGCTCGGAATGCATTATTATTGTAAAACCAGTCTCCATCATAGATATGAATTTCTTTCACTGGCACCTTGGCAACCAAATCTAAAATATATGACCCAGTGCCCCCCAGGCCAATGATTGCAATTTTTTGTTCTTTGAGTTCATCTTCTAAAGTACTCAATTCAGGCTTGCTAGAATTAGTATTTAAATAGTTAAATACATATTCATCTTTGCTTTGGGTTATCTGCGCCTTTCCTTTTTCAGTCACTGATTTGTCTTTTGCTTTGGCTGGCGCTGTAATCATCTTGATATAGGTAGTCATCTTATGATGATAATCCGAGTACCCATTGGGTTTAGGCTTACTGGAGAATCTAAAGTTCACCTCAAACCCATCAGCAATGTGTTGAGTATTGCTATTATTTAGGATCGAATTAAATTTGGTACCATCTAACCTGCATGGCATTTTGCCGGACCAATAAACAGTGTGTTCAGGGTTCTTTCTCGTTTTGTTACCTGACAGCTGTAGCTTGGAAACCAATGTCCCATATTTAATTTCACTACTAGAGTTTAAATATGGTATCCTGTGAATCAGGAGGAAGTTATTTTTGATTTCTAGAACTAATCCACTCTCTACTAACTTTTTGAGATCTTCATTATGATCTATCAGTTGCGCTGACATCGAACTCTGTACCTTCTTTTATCTTTATAGTTTGTCCTTCAGCTAAAGTCCCTTCTTTATTCCCCCGGGCTTCTGAGTATACTACTTGGTACTCTGTGTATTCTCCGTATGGTGGATTTTCGAAAGCTAACTTGGTGACTTCACTAAATGATATTTCTTTGCCGGTCCAGGTTTCTGGGGTTGCGTTTACATATATTGTAAACTCTTTATTCTGACCTGGGGCATCTTCCTTACCTTTTCCTTTATCTGTATTACTCATAATATTGAGATTATTGGTTTGAAATTTGACTGTTTGTTAATGTTCCTTATCGCGTGGTGGAAATGGGTCATTACCGGGAGAGATAGTATCCTTGCTTCTTATTTTACCATCTCTTCCCATGATTTTGAGCTCGCCGCCGCCTTGGTTATTTAAATTCTTCTTTGCCGCTTTAGCAGCATCTTTTTGCGTATCATGTACGGAGGATGCTTTAGAAGCAGAATCCTTTTTGTTTGCCCATTTGCCATCGCTTCTTCGATAAACTGACCTATCATTGTTGCTCATAACTGTAGTGATATTTTGGTTTTTGTTTGCCTTCTATTATATATAGCTGAAAAGTTGACCGGATTTTCCATCCCGTGGAAAATTATTATGAGAAAACAGCTATAGTCTATAGAGGGTTATGATTTATGAGTTCAAGGGCTTTTGAATACATTGATGATTTGACGGATGATGAACTTGATGATCTGTATAAAGATTTAATCAGTTTTGCTGATTACAGACTTAATTTTATTACCACACAAGGAATGAGTGCCAAAGATTTTGTTGGTAGGGCAATACGAAAGGTATTAGATGAGAACAGTGATGATCATAGATCTTGGGATCCTGATACAAACCCGAGTTTCACGAATTTTCTAAAAGGTTGTATTTCCAGTGAAATCAGCAATCACTTTAATTTAAAAAGTACGTCAACCACTCATCATGCAAGTAATGATCAATCTGCTGATAGTTTTTTCGACTTGTTGGAAAGTGAGGTGAGTGTACTTGAAGAGGTACTTGGAAAAGATTTAAGGGACCAATTGTTTGATCACCTAGTAGAAATTGATGAAGAACTTGCAGAATTGCTTTTTTTCGAAGAAGAAGGTTATTCAGCAGATGAAATAGCGGATAAATTAAACTATGACTCACGACAAAAGGTATATAATGCTAAAAAAAGGCTTCGAAGAGCTTGCGAAAAATTTCTCGATAATCTGAAAAGTTGATGGTAGAACCAATATGAAGAAATTAGCCCAAATACTATCGTGGTTAGGTGAGTTTGAAGATAAAAAGGCTAGAGATGAATATTTGAAAAGTAAAGGCTATGATTTGGATAAGCTTGAGGAAGAGGGAGTAAATACATTCAAAAAAGCTTTAGCTGAGAATAAACTTAAAAAAGCACGAGAAAAGAAAAGTCTCCTAAAAAGAGCACAAGAACTGCTTAAATCACAAAGCCAGGACATTTCTCTAAAGTCTATTCTTTCAAATATGGAGTCACCTGAGTCTAAGTTTGCCTTTCAATTCTCCAAATTAGATGATATAAGCGATGAAGATGCATTAAAAATGTTCAATGATGAACAGCTTTTACAACTTATTGAAAAGCTAGAAAAAGAAAATGAGCAATAGGGCTGCAAGAGTCGCTAATCAAATAAGAAAAGAATTTTTTATCGATGGAAGGATAGAGCTAGGAGAAATAGAAGACCTTTGTGCAGTTAGAAATGCTTTTGTCAAATATGAACAGATAGATGGGGCGCAAGG
>DASQZP010000942.1:0-5744 GCA_035638655.1 Bacteroidales bacterium | reverse complement strand
AATTTGCCTGTTGCCTATTCAATCGTGAAAAAACGCAAAGGATAACAATGATCAAAATAACAGTGCTGAAACAGTTAAGTCGGAAACAGCCGGAATTGTGGAATTAAGCAAAGCACAAATGAAGTCAGCTGGTATTTTATTAGGTGGTTTTAAAACGGATACAATAAGTTCAACGGTAGAAGCCAATGGGCATACTGAATTGCTTCCAAACAACCGGGCAACCATTAACCCACCGATTAACGGGTTCATCGAAAAAATAAACTGCGTAGAAGGTGAACCGGTAAAAAAAGGCCAGCTTATATTTATCCTGAAGCATCCCGACATAATCGAACTGCAAAAAAATTATATCCAGGTGCTTAACGAATTCAACGTAGCTCAACAGGAAGTGGACAGACAAAAAATTCTGAGTGATGCAAATGTATCTGCCCAAAAACTGTATCAGCAGGCTTCAGCAGCTTTTCAAACTGCAAAAGCACAAAAAAATGCCGTTGCCCAACAGCTCTTATTTATCGGGATAAATCCGGATGATGTAGAAAATGGTAAAATATTTACTACAATTTCCGTTGTTGCACCATTCAGCGGAATAATATCCAAAGTTTTTTCACACAAAGGGCAATTGGTTACTACCGCGGAAACTGTTGCAGAGCTTATAAATGCTGATAAATTACTGCTCAAACTAAATGTTTTCGAACAGGACGTTAATAAAATCAAGGTCAGGCAAAAGTTAAATTTCACAATACCCTCGTTTAATAACACCAAAGTCTATCAAAGTACGGTTTCTTTCGTCGGCAAATATCTTGATCCGGAAACGAGGACCATACAAGTGACTTCTATCCTGTCGGACTATCCCGAATTGATACCGGGCGTTTATGTTGAAGCTAAAATATTTTGTAATCCAAAAATTGCCCGGGTACTTCCCAGTGAGGCCATTGTTAAAGATGCTGATGGTGAATTTGTGTTCAGGCTAGTATCAGATTCTGTTAAAATGAGTACTTCTGATGAATTGGCATTTAAAAAAATGGCAGTCAAAACCGGCAATTCCGAAAACGGATACACAGAAATAGTAAATGCAAACCTGTTCCCATTTAATTCAACATTTGTTACAAAAGGCGCCTTTTACCTGAAATCGGAAATGAACAAAGGTGAAGGAGATGATGATTAAAATAATTGACTTGTTTTAAAGGGTGAAAGTCAATAATAGCTGCCCCTAAAGTTGTAAGCACATCCCGCAAGACGTTCAAAGCCAAACTGCATTGGCGCAAGTATTTACTTGTGCCTTTCACCATTGTTTGCAGCGGGAGGGATCATACAAAGAAATTCTGAATTTTAGTGTTTCTGATAATATATACAAATTAGGTCTGCAACATGCTGCGAGAGCTTCATGTATTATATTAACAGACAGGTTTATAATTGATAAATATTAAGTAAATTTGTAAAAAAAGAGCATTATGAAAAATCTTATAATTGAAAATAAAGGAAATCAAATGATTTTAAAAATTAATAAAAATGGATTTGATGAAAATTATTTGATTTCATTATTACAAAGACTTCAAGTCGAGGAACTTGCTCAAAAATCAGATTATAGTTCTGATATTTTAGGCATTGCCGAACAAATAAATCAGGAATGGTGGGATAAAAACGGAGAGAATTTCCTTGAAGGTGTCAAAAGATGATTTCAAAATCCGTTGTTGTCGATACAAATTTGATATTTTCAGCTTTAATTCCAAAAGCATCTAAAATTCGAGAGTTATTATTTGATAGTAATTTGACTTTCTACGCTCCAAACTTTCTGATTTCAGAGATTTATAAGCATAAGGAGAAATTGATAAAAAACTCAAGACTTGATGATTCGGAATTCTATCTGTATTTCAACGGGATAATTGAGAATATACAATTTGTACCGATTGACTTTATTAGTCTTGATAGTAAACAAAAGGCATATGATCTGTGCAAAGATATTGATATCAAAGACACTCCTTTTATTGCCCTGACTATAGATTTAAACTTACAAATATGGACAGGTGATAAAAAAATAAAAGATGGACTGAAATCAAAGGGATTTAATGAATTTTTTACTGAATAAAGCACGTTGCACACTGGTTGGAATCAATCCGCACCAGTTGGAAAAACAACTCACTGGCGCAAGTATTTACTTGTGCCTTTCACCATTGCTTGCAGCGGGAGGGATCATACAAGAACATTCTGAATTTCAGTGTTTCTGATAATACTCGAAAAACCTGACAGGAAAACAATATTTGTCAGGTTCCGATGCAATAACGTCTTCTGACACACACGTAAGATGGGCGATGTAGGCGTTTTGGACTTATGTTTATTTATTTAAAATCGTACCGGTTGACAAATTAGAGCTTCGAAATCCCGGCCTCCGCATATTGCCATCCGGTACCTGCAATATTAAAGAACAAAAATCGTGAATAGACAAGAAGCTGAAATAAGATTAAAAAATACCTTTGGATTTGACCAATTTTATGATGAGCAGTGGAAAACTATTGATTTATTGTTTAAAGGGGCAAGAGTTTTATTAATCGAAAAAACCGGGTTCGGAAAATCTCTTTGCTTTCAATTTCCAGCAACTCAATTTCCGGGTCTGACTGTTATTTTTTCGCCTTTAATTGCTTTGATGAGAGACCAGGTTAAAGGACTTAATAAAAAAGGAATAAAGGCAAAATTTATAAATTCAGAACAAACATCAGAAGAAAATTCACAGACTATACAGGAAGCAATAAGCGGTAAATTAAAAATTCTGTACATAGCCCCGGAAAGACAGGAAAATCAAGAATGGATTGAAGCTACAAGGAGAATGAATTTATCAATGATTGTTATTGATGAAGCTCATACTATTTCTGTTTGGGGTCATGATTTTAGACCTGCATTTAGAAGGATTATTAACCTTGTCAAACTTTTACCACAAAATCTGCCAGTATTAGCAACTACAGCAACTGCAACAAAACGAGTACAAGAAGATATTGAAAAGCAAATATCCGGAAACATTCAAACCATTCGCGGAGAATTAATAAGAGAGAATTTTAGATTGTATGTAATAAAAGTAAATTCAGAAGATGATAAACTTTTATGGTTAGCAGAGAATCTGCCTGTATTGGAAGGGAATGGCATCATTTATACCGGAACCAGAGTTAATACAGAAATATATTCACGTTGGTTTGAATTTTTAAATATCAAAACAACTGAATATAATGCAGGGCTGGATTCAGATTCACGAAAAGAGATTGAAAATGGATTAATGAATAACAAATGGAAAGCTGTAATCTCAACAAATGCACTTGGAATGGGAATAGACAAATCTGATATTCGATTTATTGTTCATACACAAATTCCTGCTTCACCCATACATTATTATCAGGAAATTGGGCGAGCAGGAAGAGATGGAAAACCCACTAAATTGATTTTATTTTACAATTCAACAAATGATGAAAAAGGGATTGAAGAAGATGTAAAACTTCCACAAGCATTTATTGATGGGGGGCGTCCAGGTATAAAAAATTACAACAAGGTAATTAACGTGCTTAAACAAGAACAATTAGGCGAACGACAAATAGTGAAAGCCACAAACCTAAAACAAACACAAGTAAGAGTTATAAAAGCAGATTTAATTGAACAAGGCATAATTAAAGAAGTTATTTATGGCCGCTCAAAGAAATATGAATATCAATTTAACGCACCTGAACTCAATACAAAAGCATTCGATGAACTTAGAGAACAGAAATTAAGAGAATTAGGTGCAATGTTAGAATATGTCAACATAAAAACATCAAGGATGAAGTTTTTATGTGACTATTTGGGAGATAATTCACATACACATTATCAAAATTGTGATAACACGTCACTAAAACCTTACATATTAAATTCTCAAGAACAAACAAAACTGAAGATGCTGGAATTTCGTGAGTCTTATTTTCCCGAATTAATTGTGGAAAGCACACATACTAATATTGTAAATGGAGTTGCTTCGAGTTATTACGGAGTTTCAAGTGTAGGGGCAGCGTTACACAGGAGTAAATACGAAAATGGGGGAGATTTTCCGGATTTTCTCCTAAGGCTTGCTTTAAAAGCCTTTAGAAAAAAATATGGACACGAAAAATTCGATTTTATTGTTTATGTTCCCCCCACTGAATCAGGTGATTTAGTGAAAAACTTTGCGGAAAAATTATCACAAGTTTTAAAAGTTCCAGTTTCCCATAAAATGATTAAAACAGGAGCAACTCAACCTCAAAAAGTATTCAGGAATGGTTATCTTAAAAAAGATAATGTAGCTCAAAAATTCAGTTATTCTGAACCAGTTGAAATAGCGGGAAAATCGGTCATTTTATTTGATGATATTTTCGATAGTGGAGCAACAATTAAAGAAATTGGAAATGTTTTAACTAAATTTGGGGTAACGAAAATCGCACCTTTGGTTATAGCAAGAACTGTTGGCGGAGATATTTAAATAGTTGATTATGAATAAAGAATTAACATATTGGTTGGCTTTGGCTCACGTTCCAAAGATTCAAACAAAAAAGAAAAACGAGATAATTGTACGACTTTTTAAAAAAGGCATTTCAATTATTGACTTTTTTGAATTAGAGCAATCTGTATGGAAAATTGATTACGAGTTAAATCAAACAGAGGTAAAACTTTTTGAAGAAGCAAAAAATGAGCTATCAACTTATGCCTTTATGGTTGAAGACCTTTTAGAACAAGGATATAATATACTTCCGATTACTTCACAGGATTATTCTCCAACATTAAAGAAAAACCTGGGTAGAACCTATGCTCCGCCTGTCATCTACACAAAGGGTAATCTTCAAATAATGAAAGAAAAATCAATAGCAATTGTTGGCTCAAGAAAGGCAAACGACATTTCATTAGAGTTTACTGATAATGTTGCAAAAAATGCTTCAAAGGATTATAAAGTTGTTGTGAGTGGTTTTGCTAAAGGTGTAGATAAACAAGCTCTTGATTCAGCCATTAAATACAAAGGACAAAGTATTATCGTTCTTCCCCAGGGGATCGCAACGTTTCAATCAGGATTTAAAAAATATTACAAGCAAATTATTGATGGAGATGTTTTAGTCCTTAGTACGTTTTACCCAAAAGCACCCTGGAGTGTTCAACTGGCAATGGCCCGTAATCCTGTCATTTATGGACTTGCTTCCGAAATTTATGTAGCTGAATCGAGTGAAAAAGGTGGAACCTGGTCAGGTGTTATGGATGGTTTAAGGAAAGAAAGAATGATCTACGTTAGAAATCCTGATTCAAGTGAAAAAAACGCAAATAAAATTCTTATCTCAAAAGGAGGGAAAGCTGTTGATATAGAAGGGAATTTAAGCAGCTATGAGATTAATGAGGAAACTAAATCAATAGTTTCTGAAACAGAATTAAATACTACAGAAGAAAAAATAATTGAATTCTTAAAGACAGGTGTTTTTCCCGCTAAAAAAATTGTTGATACGCTTAAAATTGATTGGAGTTCAACGAAAGTAAGTGATTTTTTAAAAGGCAGGCAGGATATAATAGCTATAAAAGGGAAACCTTTAAAATTTGCTCATAAAAATAGATCAATCCATTTACAAAAATCATTATTTGACTGATAATGTATTAAATATTGTGTACTACCCACAATAATATGAGCGGTAAGCACAACCAGGGGATTATTAGCTTCAGTCTTTCAGTCTTCGGTCACCCGACTCCTCAACTCCTCAACTCCTCAACTCCTCAACTCCTCA
>DASQZP010000941.1:0-2397 GCA_035638655.1 Bacteroidales bacterium | reverse complement strand
TAGTTCAAAAAGGAATTTACAAGGGTAAACCAATATCCGTTCGAGGCATTCAGAATCGAATAGAGTACTATGCGAGGAAAACTGGATTAACTGTTTCATGCCATCGTCTAAGGCATACAATGGCAACACAGTTGTTGAATGCAGATGCTATGCTGGCAACAGTTCAGGAGCTTATGGGTCATGAATGTATTATAAGCACTCAAAGATATGCTAAGGTTTCAAATACGAAAGTAAGACGTGATTATTTCAAAGCGATGGAATTGGTTATGCTAAGAATTAATCATTAGTTTTTCTTACATAAAATGGGTAGGGTCAATCCGGGTCCTGCCCATTTCTCATATACAAGATATCTTGCCACGAGCACACGAATCGGTCGAGCTGATATATCAAATGGATTTAACACAGTTTTGACATTTTTTCAAACGAGTGATATCTCCAAGATATTCACGGGAAACGTTGTACGAAATATTGGATTGAACAGCCGATAAACGACCGTGAGTTGATATTTACAGTTCGAATTTGATATCTGTTAATTTGGCTGATCTGACATCTTGGCAAGATATCAAAAGGTTGAGATCGACTATTAGCCGTCGTTTGTTGGAGACTGATGCTACAGGTATTTAATCAACTCATAAAGTCCGAGTTGGAAATTATTATATCTCTTTGAAATCAGAGCAATTAATAAGATGCAATTTTTTAAAACAGCCTCACGCAAAATAGTTTTATTCTTAAGCATTTTCCTTCTATGCTTTGTATCATCTGTTCCTAAAGTTAGATCAACCGTAAAAGAACTCACAAGTTCAGATAAAGCAGTTGAGTCGGTTCAAAAATCCGAAGTTGATAAATTGAATAAAAATGCTTTTCAAATGGATAGGAAAGCGGTTGATAAAAACTCTTATTACGATTTGCTTAATTTAATCATAGGTTGTTTAACGCTCTTTGTACTTTTTTGGACACTACGGTGGGTTCGTAAATATACAAAAGTTGCCGAGAAAGAATTAGAAATTAAGGAATTTCCGAAAGTTGGCTGTCTTGTTCATAGAGAAGATGCTACTCTTGATACTTGGATCACCTTAAAAAATTTATCTGATCAAATTGTGGCAGTTAAGATGGACTGTAATATCAGTTTTGGCAACAAAAAGATCAATTGTTTCGATGAATATAATGGAACAAAATATTGGAATATGGGACCTTGGGGATCTAAAACCGGGCATTTTCATTTCAAAGATCTATTTCAGCAAGGTAATATACTTACTAAAGAAGTGATAGAAATGCATGAGCAGCATATTAATAAAGAGAAAAGAATAACTTCATGGTCTAAAGATGATGAAGAGAAGACAAAAAACTTGAATACTAGGTACATAAGGTTATTATTTGGCAGTGTTAATAAAGATCGCTTCGGGCCTGAACCTCGACTGCGAATGTTTATTAATCTTACATGCTACAGAGAAAACCGAAATCCTATCCAGAATCCGATTGGTCATTATGTATATGAACATAAAAAGAGAATGATCTGGATACCTATAGTTACAGACGATAGTCCGGTTTGGGAAATTCCATATACAAGTGGTTCAAGAGCTATAAATAAGAGTTAATATGTGATTTTCTTCAGAAAGGAAAAAAATGAATGGTATTGAACCAACTTGGATTGACATTCTTACTGCTTTATTAACTCCGACAATAGCTCTCGCCGCTGTTTTAATTACATGGCAACAGGTTCGAATCAGCCGAAATCGATTAAAGCATGAATTATTCGATAGGCGGTATAAATTATATGAGGCTGCAAGAGATTTAATTGGACATAGTGTTTCGCGTGGTCATCCAACCGATGAGGAGTTATTTGATTTTGTTTTAAAAACCCGAGAAAGCGAATTTCTGTTTGATAAGAATGTATCGGAATATCTGAATGAAATTTATAACAAAGCTGTTGATATTCAAATTTGTCATGCAGAAATGGAAGGGCTTGTTGGAGAAGAAAAAAGTAAGAACATAGATGAACGACGTGAATTATTAAAATTTATGGGGAAACAACCCCAAATTCTTAGAGATAAATTTGCATCTTACCTCAAATTGAAACATTGAAACAGATATCTGCAATAAAACGCATGGTTTTTTCCATCGAAATATTCTGTGTTCTATGACGATATCTGCAAGGGGAGCAATTGCGAAAACGTAATGTAGATTATACGAATTTGCCCCTTTTTTAGATCGTGGGATCTCTCCTACAAATCACAGCTCAGCCCAAACCTGCAATATGAGAATTTATGTTGCGAGTATACCTAACGGCCTAAAATTATTATAATATTTGTCCCGAGTCATGGAAATTCAAATTTCATATTAAAACAATATGTTATGAACAAATTGGCAAATTTTAGAAAAAATTGACAACATAACGAT
>DASQZP010000940.1:0-2284 GCA_035638655.1 Bacteroidales bacterium | reverse complement strand
CTTCAGATCAATTGTAGCATTCTTTTCAGATACATTACGGGTAGTGATATAAGTACCCCATTGCCCAACGTGTACCTTATTGGTTTTAATCAACCACACATTTCGATAAATGCCGCCACCCGGGTACCATCGGGAAGAAGCGGGCGGGTTATCGATCCGGATGGCCAGCTGATTCTCACCGCCCACATTCAGATAAGGCGTCAGATCCAGCTGCCAGGAGTTATACCCATAAGGCCATCCTCCCACCAGATTGCCGTTTAACCATACCATGGCATATGACATGGCCCCGTCCACTTCCAGAAAAACAGACTTACTAGTGTCTGCCTCAGAAATATCAAGCTTCCTGCGGTACCAGGCCACTCCGTTACTTTCAAGCCTGCCCATGCCCCCTCCTGTTTCGGCATTCCAGCCTTGAAGGAATGGCCCCTTGATGGCCCAGTCATGAGGCAGGTTTACCTCTTGCCATGCACTGTCATTGAAATTATACTGTACAAAAGCAAAATCGCTACCCGGATTGCCTTCGGGGCGGATATGCCGGTTAGCCGGATCTTTGATAAAAGCATTACCTGATGGAAGTATCCAGGGCTTCAACACCATTTGTTTTGCTTCTGTTTCTAATGACTCTGTTGGTTTCGAATCTGCATCCTTACTGTCATTATAGTCCGTCAGGGAAGGACGAACATCATAGATCAATGAATCAGCAGCTGCTTCAGAATCGTATTTCATGAAACGCCAGCCTTTATCCAGCGAGAGGCGTTCTCTCGGGCTGTTTCCCGTTTCATTGGATGACTTACAGGAAACCATCAACATCAGGACTAAAGCGGCAAAAACACCGGCCTTGAAGAAAAGTTGCTTGTTGAGTGAGTCAGTAATTACCATAATTATGCTTTATATTAAGTGATATTTCTTTTTTTCTATTCATAAACATATAGATTATTTATTGAAATTCAAAAACATTAATGCAGGCAATTATTGCAGCCATTCTGATCCAGGTGTTACTCAAAGGCAATTCATCTGCTATTGATACTAATCTTGTCGAATTTTTCTCAGGGCTCGCATTGGGCGCTGGAGGGTCAATACTGGTGGTAACAATTTTCAATAAAAAATAAAGTGACGAAATACCTGCATCTAATCTTTAATGATTCTGCTACAATTGTACCTGATAACTCAATATAAGATACATTGCGGTAATACTACTATAATCAAGAATATAATTTACATTCATTATAGGTGGTCGATACTCTGAATTGTATTTTAGCAGCAGGTCGCCTTTGCCTAAAGCATATTTAACGCCCAGGCCACCACCAAAGCCTACCTGAAACTTTCTGTAAACTGAAGTCAGAGGAAGAACATAGTCCTCTTCTTTATAATCTACAGAATAAACAGATGCAATAGAATAATCCGGTTTAATAATGAAATTACTGCTAAATCCAAGGCTTACAAATGGTTGAATTTTTTTGGCTGACAGCATGAATTCGAAATTAACAGGAATGGATAAATAGTTGAATTTCATAAATATCCTGTAATTTCTTTCAACAATATTATCATAGATATAATTATGGAAGTCTCCGCCAAAATTAACAGATGAATACGTCAAACCTGTAATAAAATGTAACCTGTTGAAGCTCTTAAGTGGCAAAATTCTCAAATTCAATAATAATGCGGGTCTGACAGACCAGGCGTGATCACTGGAAGTATGCAGATTCAAACCAGAAAAAACAATGCCAATTGCCGGCTCAAAAAATATTTTGTGTGCAGTTGATTTTGAGTAATCAATACATTCATAATCAGAACAAACATAATTATGATATTCCCTGGTAAGTTTAATAAGTGGCTTATAGTCGAATTGAGCTCTGTTTATATCATCTTGTATTTCAGGACTATCCTGAAATAAATATCGTAATACACCCTTATACTGTTGAGAATATTTAACGTAAGTGCTGCCGTCATTCTTAATTAATTCTTTGTCGTTCGATAACTTAATTAGCCTTCCATCCTTTTCAATATAATAGAAATCGCCCTCTTCTCCGTTCAAATAGTACAGATTTACAATTCCATCTACAAGAAATTCCAGAAATACCTGCTTCTTTGTATCATTAATTTCAATATTTTTTGAAACATAATATTTGTTGTTATCAATCTTGTAAGCCTTGATATCAGCAGGTGAATATTTCAAAATTTCATTTTCATTTTCTGATCTGAACTCACAACCGGTTGCATTCTGACTGTTTGTTCTCAGATTTATGTCTCCATAAACAGTATCATTTTAATTGTCTACTATAAA
>DASQZP010000939.1:0-3464 GCA_035638655.1 Bacteroidales bacterium | reverse complement strand
TCCATTGTCAGCCATCCAGACCTTTGATACAGGAACAAATACAGGCTGCCTATGCTGCGCCATGAGAGAAACCGGAAGAAAAAACAGGCAGGCCAACAGAAGCATTAACATTATTCGATGATTCAATTTATTTTCCATTTTCTTCGATGTTATATATTTTTTATATTGACCCCACTCCTGAAAAGTACTTATAAATAAAACTGAAAAACAGGATTTGCCCCTGCCTAAAGCAGTGCCGACAGGGTACAAATTGATTTTCAGCTATTTCACCCTTTAGGGCCCGGGGCAAAAAATAGCTGAAAATCCTGGTATTGGCTTTTCGCAGTAGACGCAATTTATTAAATATTCGAAGGAGTCTGATAGTTTAAAATATACTCCTAAATCAAAACTCATAATTTAAAACACCGACCGTAAATTCTCCCATTTCACATTCCATTTCCCGTTTTTCGGGAAACCCGGATTTTTAGTACTGCAGCCTTCCCAACCGGCACACATCATGGCTACGGTAGTTAATAAACCACCGTTCCCGGGAAGATAAACAGTGAGCCGGGGACTCTGATAATTGTGGCCATTAACAAGGTATGTATTTTTCTGTACATCCTTCAGCAGAAAATCGAGTGCCATTTCCGGTTCACCGAGCCGGACAGCCGTCATGGCCGCCATTGGATAATCCCATCCCCAGGTGGTAGACCAGTTCCAGCGCTTGGCAATTACATGCATGGTTTTCCGCATTATTTCAGGATCAATCTTTTCCCATTCAGGCAACAATCCATAAGCAGCAAGCACGATGGGATGATCCCGCATCAGGTTGGGATTTGTATAAGAATCTGTGGCCCCCTGAACGCCGAGATAAACACTATCTGCCTGGTCAGGGGCCGCCAGGTTAAGTCGTACCTCTTCCCATTTTTTCTCTTTAGGCTCACCCAGCCTTTCTTTCCATTGTTGCGCAGTGGACAGTCCCCAGTACCAGTAAGCCAGCTCGAAAGGCGGATTGGTAGTGGTTGCTCTGGGCCAGAGTTCCTGTGCAGGGATCAGCGGGGGAGCCAGATCGTATTGCTTACTGACTTTATTCCAGACCGGAAAATCAGCCATGAACTCAGCAGTGGCAAAAACCAGCTTTTTATATTTTTCAATTGTTTCCCTTGTTGGATTCAGTTGGTACATTTGTTCAGCAAACCAGATAAAATGCGGCTGTTGCCAGATCAGGTAAGAACCCACTGAGGAGGGACTGTTCTGCTCATCCGGCCCCTGCATCTTTTGCCAGCGCACACCTTTGTAACCCTGTCTGATGGCAGTTTTCCGTGCATTCTCATACATCTCATTAAAATATTCCAGTTGTTTGTACATATATTGTGGCCGGTTCCATAGCACAAAATGATCAATATGCCACCATTGCATCTCCATGTGGTACTTGCCGTACCAGCTGTTGTAGGTAAGACCTGTCTCAGCAGGAGGCAGATCTCCGGAACTCTGTATTTTAGTCAGATATTGTGACAAAACAACACGTCTTTCCAGTTCTGCAGCCCGTGGATCAGTACATCCCGAAAAATCAACCGCCCCTCCGGATTGCCAGAACTTCTGCCACGACTGCTTATTATTCTGCCGGGTTTCAGCAAAGCCGGGAAGAGAGATATTGCTGATTCTTTGGGCAAATTCGCAGCTAAATTCCAGGATTTTTCCACTTTGTGGTTGCAAACGGAATACATGTTGACCAGTTTCAATAATGTTAGCATTGCCTTTCCAGCTTATGGCTACCTGGTATCTTGTGGTATCAATGCTTCGGCTAATCATTACTTCATTTGAACTCAGTTTTTCAAGAACAGACTGATGCATGTCAGGTGACGCAAAATCGTACCCGGGACTAAAGCTAACCGCCAACGGGGCAGAAAATTTCCAGCTGATACCCAGTTTACCTTCGGAAATCAGGGGTGATTCAATTCTCGCAGAAATCAAATCCCTGTCCTGATGGCAATATACAGTTACCTTTACTGGTTTACCCTCAAACTCAAAATTACTGGTAACCTCACCCGTCCATAAATCGAGGTGATGTGTTGCATTTTTTATATCCGTCAACTGTGCTTCTTCTCCATTCATTTTCACCAGGACCAGTCCGATCATTCCGAGGTGCAGGCGTTGAGGATTTTCCCTGAAATAGTTACAGGCATTTTTTGCATGGGTTGGTTCCGAAAGCTGATCACGATAAGAAACGGAGCGGCCCTGTACTTCCCAATATTTTAATGTTTCTGATCTTCTATAACCAGCTGTGTCAGGAAATGTGTGCCACCCCCGGTTTGACTGAGTTCCCAGTGGCACACCCTTTTCGTATTCCTGATAAAATGTTTGCAATCCGGTCAGATCGGTTGTAAAGGCAAAATTTCCGTTCCCCACAGATAACGATGCCAGGGAATCAAATCCGTGTACGGTTATATTGTGGCGGGTAACCAGTGCTTTCCGGTCAATAGCTTCTGAATTTGCTGAATCACTGCATTGTAGCCAGATAACTGCCAGAAAGAGAAAAATCAGGGTGTTTTTAATCATTTCATTAGACATTGGTTAAAATCCCATAATATCAGGCAGACAGGAGTTATGAAATTTTTTCCTGACTGTATGCCTGAAGATATTGGTATATACATCAGATCACATGATCTTGAATACTCAATTTAGTGTCTGTCCATAATGTCCGATAACTGAGTTATTGAAAGACTCTATTTAACTATTTTCTTTATCAATCTGCCAGTGGGGGTTACTATTTCTACAATATATAATCCTTTATTCTGAGAGGCAGTGTTGATGACTGATCGCCTGTCAATTATTGCGCATTGCTGTACTACCTGACCGTTTACATTATAAATCTTAAGGTTCACTGCTGTTGAAACCGGTTGATCAAGTACGAGTACCATGTTCTCTCCATCAAAGTAAACTTTAACTTTATCTGGGGTAAGTGATGAGATACCTGTTCTCGGGTTGAATTCAAATGCACCCAGGTCAGGCGCAGTTCCCAGGTAGTCCAGACCAACATCTGTTCCTGCATCAATGAGATCGCTTCCTTCCGCGAGATGCATAAAGGCAACATCGGGCAGACTGCCGTCGGCTTTCCTCGGAGCCGAAACCCCTGTTGTATCAAGAGAAACAAAATCAGAAGCAGTTACATCAAAAGGAGCCTGCCAGCTATTGGTAGCCTGCTGAACAAAAATGCCCAGGGAAACACTGCCTTGAACACTGATGCTGTTAGCTACTATGGCTTCTTTACCGCTTGCGAGTTCTTTGGTGATGTAATAATTCTTCTTAAGATTATTAAAAGCTGAGCAATTATACAAAATCATGGAGCCCATGTTGCTGTTCTGGTCAAATCCGTTCGCCTTGTTATCAAAAGCCACACAGTTTGTTAGCGTAAAATTGTGTTTCAGGGTTTTGTCGTCACTGCCTCCCATTTTAAATCCGTTCCCATTGGCAGCAGGACCAGC